>CADCUU010000136.1 GCA_902805995.1 uncultured Rubellimicrobium sp. | reverse complement strand
GGCGAGTTCAACAGCGCCATCCCGGCCGGCCGGGCCCCGCGCGTGGCCAAGCGCTTCTCGGTGAAGCTGCCGCCCGAGGTGGCCGACGAGGAGGTGACGCTCCTGCGCGACCGCGGCGTGCGCGTCGCGGCCGAGGAGCCGCGCACCTCGCTGTCGGGCGTGCTCGTGACCTTCCTGCCGTACCTGCTGCTCATCGGCTTCTGGATCTTCCTCTTCCGGCAGATGCAGGCCGGCGGCGCGAAGGCGTTCTCCTTCGGCAAGTCGAAGGCGAAGCTGCTCACCGGCGACACCCCCAAGGTGACGTTCGCCGACGTGGCCGGCGCCGACGAGGCCAAGGTCGAGCTGCAGGAGATCATCGAGTTCCTGAAGGACCCGCAGAAGTTCACGAAGCTGGGCGGCCGCCTGCCGAAGGGCGCGCTCCTCGTGGGCCCGCCGGGCACGGGCAAGACGCTGCTCGCCAAGGCGGTCGCCGGTGAGGCCGGTCGCCCCTTCTTCTCGATGTCGGGCTCCGACTTCGTGGAGATGTTCGTGGGCGTCGGCGCCAGCCGCGTGCGCGACCTGTTCGAGCAGGGCAAGGCGCACGCGCCCTGCATCATCTTCATCGACGAGATCGACGCCGTCGGCCGCCATCGCGGCGCCGGCCTGGGCGGCGGTCACGACGAGCGCGAGCAGACGCTGAACCAGCTGCTCGTCGAGATGGACGGCTTCGAGTCGAACGACGGCGTGATCCTCATCGCCGCCACGAACCGGCCCGACGTGCTCGACCCGGCGCTGCTGCGCCCGGGCCGCTTCGACCGCCAGATCGTGGTCGACGCGCCGGACCTGCGCGGCCGCGAGGGGATCCTCCGCGTGCACCTGCGCAACAAGCCGATCGCCGACGACGTCGGCGTGACGACGCTGGCGCGCGGCACCCCGGGGATGAGCGGCGCCGACCTGGCGAACCTCGTCAACGAGGGCGCGCTGCTCGCCGCGCGGCGCAATCACGAGAAGATCTACATGGCCGACTTCGAGGAGGCCAAGGATCGCGTGATGCTCGGCGCCGAGCGCAAGTCGATGGTCATGAAGGACGAGGAGCGCCGCCTGACCGCGTTCCACGAGGCGGGTCACGCCGTCTGCGCGATGCAGGTGAAGGGGAACGACCCGCTGC
>CADCUU010000135.1 GCA_902805995.1 uncultured Rubellimicrobium sp. | reverse complement strand
CTTCGGTGATGCCCGCCTCGCCCCGGTAGCGCGCGATCCAGTCCGCGAGCATCGCGCGGTCCGCGATGGAACGGGCCGGGAAATGGGGCATCACCGTAAAGCCCTGCCCCGCGATCCGCTTGGCGGTCGCGACCATGTCCTCGATGTCGGTGCCGTCGATATGGGCGACGTAGACCCGCGTGCCCTGGGGCAGGATGGCGCGGAAATCCTCCACCTTCTCGGCGGTCCGGGGCATAACCTCGATCGACCAGCCGGCCAGGAAGCGCGGCGTGGCCTCGGAGGGGGGCAGGGTCTCGGCCTTGCGGCGCAGGAAGGGCAGGAGCGACATGAGGGTCTCCGTCAGACGCAGGCGGGTCACGCCCGGCCGTGGTTGTCGATCAGCGCCTTGAGGCGCGCCGTGTCGTAATGGGCCTCGATCCGCGCGACCTCCGCCGCAGCCACTTCGGCTGGGTCCCCCTCGACCGGATAAGGGGCCGCCTTTCGCCATTCGGCAAGGTAGGCGTCCGTGTCGCGGGCGTTCGACTTCATCGCCGCGCGGTCGATGGCCTGCTCGAAGCGCTCCGGAAGCTGGATCTTGGTGGCCCGCCGGCCCGATCCGACGATCACCTGCGCGGGAATATCGCGCCAGTAGACGATAGTGACGTCGGGCATCGGGTCCTCGTGGGTTCTGCTCGCCTGCCTTCTAGGCCGATGCGCGACATATGCCATGCCGGTTTTCGACATGTCCCGCGTCCTCAGCGACCGCGTGACACTTGCGTGACGCGGCCCGGTGCCGCTACATTGGGGGCAACTTGACATTGGAGGGCGCAAGACATGGCGCCCAGGCGTCCCGAGAGCGCGGGCGCGTTCCCGATTGCGGTCGAATCGCCCGCGCCCGAAACTCCGGATCCGGCAACGCTTTACGCGGCGCTGGATCTGGGGACCAACAGCTGCCGCATGCTGATCGCCCAGCCGAAAGGCAGCGGTTTCCATGTGGTTGACAGCTTCTCGAAGTCTGTCCAGCTCGGCCAGGGGCTGGAGGCTTCGGGCCGGCTGAGCCGTGCCGCGATGTCGCGGACCATTGGCGCGATCCGCATCTGCAAGCAGAAGCTCGCGCGCCATCAGGTCAAGCGGATGCGCCTCGTCGCGACCGAGGCGTGCCGCCGCGCGCGCAATGGGGCCCAGTTCCTCCAGCAGGTCCGCCGCGAGACGGGCCTCGCGCTGGAGATCATCCAGCCGGAGGAGGAGGCGCGGCTCGCCGTCATCTCCTGCGCGCCGCTCGTGAGCACGCGGACAGAGCAACTCCTCGTCGTCGATATCGGCGGCGGCTCCACGGAGCTTGTCTGGATCGACCTGACCAAGGTGCCCAAGCGCGAGCGTCCCCGGGCGATCATGCGCCTCCATGCCGGGTTCCGGCAAAGCCCCAGACCTTTCCCCGTAGCCGAGGTGGTGGACTGGATCAGCGTGCCCCTGGGCGTGGCCACCCTCCGCGACCAGTTCGAGGACGTGCAAGACGACGGCGCGCGCTTCGCCCTGATGAGCTGGTATTTCGAGGAAAACCTCCAGGCCTTCGCGCCCTCCGCCTCCCAGCAGCCGCGCGAGGGGTTCCAGATCATCGGGACCTCCGGCACCGTTACCACGGTTGCGGCGTCCCATCTCGGGCTGAAACGCTACGACCGCGCCAAGGTGGACGGGCTGCGCATGACCTCCGACCAGATCGACGCGGTGGTGAACGACTACCTTTCGCTCGGCCCCGACGGGCGCCGCGCGGACCCGCGAATCGGCAAGGACCGGCACGAGCTCATCATGTCGGGCTCGGCGATCCTTCAGGCGCTGATGCGGCTCTGGCCCACGGACCGGTTGTCGGTCGCGGACCGGGGCCTGCGCGAAGGGCTCCTGTATGCACAGATGAGCGCGGACGGAGTTTTGGAGGACGCGCTCTAGGCGCATCCCTGGCCCGGCTGCGTTCAGTCCGACTTGACCATCAGGCAGATCTGCCAGGGGCCGAGCGAGATCTCGGTCGCGCCCTCGGGCACGCCCACGCCAAGGCCCTGCCCCGCCGCGCGCCACTCGCCCAGTGGCAGGACAGCCTTGGCCGTGCCCTCACCTAGATTCGCGGCCACGAAGACCTGCTCGCCGCCGCCGATGCGGACGAACCCCACCACGTCGCCAGCCGCCATCATGGGGGACTGCGCCCCGATCCGAAGCGCCGGATGCCTGCGCCGGAATGCCAGCGCCGCGCGGTAATGCTCCAGCATCGAGCCCACGGCTCCCTCCTGCGCCGAGGCGGCCAAGGGAAGGTGGGTCGGCGACACCGGCAACCAGGGCTTGCCGGTGGAGAAGCCGCCGGCCTGGTTCGAGTTCTCCCACACCATCGGGGTCCGTGCGCCGTCGCGGCCCTTGAACTCGGGCCAGAAGGCGATGCCGTAGGGGTCCTGAAGGTCCTCAAAGGCCAGTTCGGCCTCGGGTAGGCCAAGCTCCTCCCCCTGGTAGAGGCAAACGGACCCGCGCAGGCACATGAGAAGCGTCGCATAGGCGCGCGTCGCCTCGTTCGACAGATGCCAGCGCGAGACGTGACGCACCGTGTCGTGGTTCGAATAGGACCAGCAGGGCCACGCGTCCGGTGCGGCGCGGGACAGCCGGTCGAAGGTGACCGCCATCACCTGCGCCGTGGCCCGCGACGGCTGGAGAAGCTCGAACGGGTAGCACATCTGCACCTTGTCCCCGCCCGAGGTGTACTCGGCCATGATTTCCAGACCCCGCTGGGCGTCCCCGACCTCGCCCACCGCAGCGGCGGCGTAGGGGACCAGCTCGGCCCGGAAACGCCGCAGGAAATCAAGGTTCTCCGGCTGGTTCTTCGAGAAGAGGTGGAGCTGGTGATTGTAAGGATTCACGCCCGGCGCGATGGAGTCGTTCCGCATCTCCTTGGGGAGCGGCGGATTGTCCCGCAGGTAGCGGTCCGCGAAGTAGAAGTTGATCGTGTCGAGCCGGAAGCCGTCCACGCCCCGCTTTAGCCAGAACCGTACCACGTCGAGGAGCGCGTCCTGCACCGCGGGCGTGTGCAGGTTCAGGTCGGGCTGCGAGGCAAGGAAGTTGTGGAGGTAGTACTGCTCCCGCCCCGGATGCCAGGCCCAGGCCGACCCGCCGAAGACCGACAGCCAGTTGTTGGGCGGCGTGCCGTCAGGCTTGGGGTCAGCCCAGACGTACCAGTCGGACCGCGGGTTGTCCCGGGATGCCTTGCTTTCCAGGAACCACGGATGGACGTCCGCCGTGTGCGACAGCACGAGATCGATCATCACGCGAAGGCCGAGTTCATGCGCCCGCGCCACGACCCGGTCGAAGTCCTGGAGGCTGCCGAACATCGGATCGACGTCGCAATAGTCGGACACGTCGTAGCCGAAATCCTTCATCGGGCTCGTGAAGAACGGGCTGATCCAGATCGCGTCGGCCCCGAGGGATGCGATATGCGGCAACCTTTCCGCGATCCCGGCGAGGTCGCCGACCCCGTCGCCGTTCGAGTCCTGGTAGCTGCGCGGGTAGATCTGGTAGATCACCGCGCCGCGCCACCATTCGGGGTCGAGGGGCAAGGGCGTCACGCCAGGGAGATATTCCGGCGCCGGGGCGGACGTGAGCATGTGACGACCCTCCAATTCCAAGGCGCGGCCCTCATGGCAGAGGCAGCCGGAGCCGTCCAGATCAGGCCCCCGCCAACGCCCCAGCGTCGCGAGGGTTTCCGCCGGGATGAGGCGGGGGCGTGGCAGTCGGACGGACTGTGGACGATGAGCCGAAGAGTTGTTCGCCGTGCTGATATTCGCAGCGGGACGAAGGTCCGTGGCAGCAAGAAAAAGCGAGTAGTTCTGGTGGCTAAATAAGCTTCCGCGCACTCAGACCCGACCTCGCGGATGCCGGCTCGGTAGCGACCATCATTATCGGAACCCTGCCCTATGGGCACCTGCCAAGCGCTTGCACGAGGGCACGTCGAAGGACCGCACCTGCGACAAGGCCTTGCAAGCAACTTGAACGCCCATGGCAAAGCGGCCTATCAGCGCGGAAACGCATTTTCGAGGTCCCCATGCCGCAGGCCGCCGACACGCTGATGCTCGTTGCCGATATCGGGGGGACCAACACGCGCGTGGCCCTGGCACAGGGTCGCGACGTGTTGGCAAAGTCGATCCGCCGCTACGCGAATGCGGGGGAGACAGGGCTTGAGCCGGTGCTCCGCCGCTACCTGGCGGAAGAAGGGAACCCCGGGCTCGCCGCCGCCTGCGTCGCCATGGCCGGTCCCGTCAAGGACGGACGCGGCACGCTGACCAACCTCGATTGGTCGATGGACAAGGACACGCTGGCCGGGGCGACCGGGGCTGGCGTTACGGCGATCCTTAACGACCTTCAGGCGCAGGGCCATGCTCTGGGCTTCCTGGGCGCTGGCACGACGCGCGAGATCCTGCCCTTCCCCGAGGCGAGCGCCCATGCCGCGAAGCTCGTGGTGAATGTGGGGACAGGATTCAACATAGCTGTCGTCTTCGACACTGAAGGGGGGCGCCTCGTGCCCCCGGCCGAGGCCGGGCACGTCACCCTGCCCGTCCGCTCCGACGAGGATCTCCGGCTGGCCAAGTTCGTGGGGGCGACCCATGGCTTCGCCTCGGTCGAGGAGGTGCTGTCTGGCCGCGGGATCGTGCAGGTCCATGACTGGGTCGGGCACGAGGCCGGGACGCCGACGAGTTCCAGTTCTGCCGAGATCATGGCCGCGCTGGACCGGCGCGACGAGCGGGCCGTGCGCGCCGCGCGGGTCTTTGTCCGCTATCTGGGCGAGGTGTCGGGCGATCTGGCGCTCGTGACGCTGCCGTTCGGGGGGGTGTGGCTCGTCGGCGGCCTAGCAAGGGCTTTTGCGCCGTACCTGCAGGAATTCGGCTTCGCTGAGGCTTTCCGGGACAAGGGTCGCTTCTCCGAGTTCATGGACGGTTTTGGGGTTGGCGTCGTGGAGGATGACAACGCGGCCCTCATCGGCTGCGCGGCCCATCTGTCGGGGCTTTTGCGGGTCGGACACTCCCCCGCTTGAGACGTTTCGCGCTAATCGAAACCGAGGGTCGACGCGAGCGGTCATTTCCTCCGATAGGTGGCCGTTGACTGGCGCTGACTGCGAGAGCGGACAAGTTCACTGCAGGCCAAGCACGCGGCCCGCGGGCACGGAGAACCCCAACGAATGCGACGGTGGGTCTGCCTGCTCTCCTAGCCCCTCAAGAATCGGAGGGGCCGAGGGCCACGACCGGTGCCAAGGCTGACTCGTCGGCGCGAGCCCAGGTCAGCTGCCGCTCCACCAACGACGTCAACTCCCCGAGCGAGAACGGCTTCGGCAGGAAGACCGACCCGGGGATGAGCGCCTTCTGTTCTCCGAATGCGTCCTCGGCATAGCCGGACACGAAGACGACGCGGGTCTCGGGACGGGTCTCGACCGCTTCGCGGACCCATGTCGGGCCATCCTTTCCCGGCAGGATCACATCGGTGACGATGAGGTCAACCGGCGTGTCGAGGCCGTCGAGCAACTCCAGTGCCGATTCGCCGCTGTCCGCCTCCAGGACGGTGTAACCGCGCATCCGAAGGGCACGGACTGCGAAGGCGCGCACCGGGGCCTCGTCCTCCACGAGGAGAACCACGCCCTGGACCTCTCGGAACGCAGCCTGGGCCCGCGTGACGGAGGAGGCCTTGGAGACCGGCTTGCCATGGGCCGGGAACCATAGGGTGAAGACCGTCCCGCGACCGACCTCGCTTTCCGCGAAGATGTATCCGCCGGACTGCTTGACGATGCCGTAGGCGGTGGACAGGCCAAGGCCCGTGCCCTCGCCGAGCTTCTTGGTCGTGTAGAACGGCTCGAATATCTTGGGCAGGCGGTCCGGCGGGATGCCCGTGCCCTGATCGATCACCCGGACCAGGACGTAACGGCCGGGCGGGATCACGACGCGGTCGCAAGGCAGCGCTTCGGACAGGTGACGGTTCTCCGTCTGGATCAGGATCTCGCCCCCGTCGGGCATGGCGTCGCGCGCGTTGACCACGAGGTTCATGATCACCTGCTCCAACTGACGCTTGTCGGCGCGGACGTGATCGAGCGAGGGATCGTGGTCGAGGTGGAGGCTCACCTTCTCCCCCACCAAGCGGTTCAGGAGGTGGGTCAGGTCCGCGAGAGCCACGCGCAAGTCGAGCGTTTCGGGCATCATGCTCTGCTTGCGGGAGAAGGCGAGGAGCTGGCCCACGAGGCTCGCGGCGCGGTTCACGTTGTGCCGGATCTGGATCAGGTCCCCGTATTCAGGGTCCTGTTCGTCCTGCCGCAGAAGCAGCAGGTCGCAAT
>CADCUU010000134.1 GCA_902805995.1 uncultured Rubellimicrobium sp. | reverse complement strand
CCGGCGGGGGAGGCACCTCCTTGGGCACGTCGAACACCTTGAAATTGTCCGTGACCTGCTCGGGAAGCTCGAACCCGAGGCCGGCGATGAGGGCGTAACCCAGCAAGGCGTGGAAAACGGCAACGCCGATCACAGCCTTGGTCCGATCGTGATTCCAGCTTCTATCCACCGGCCTCACCAACTCCATTCTACGCAGGGACGAGTACTCGCCCTCCAGACCCCTTAGAAACGCACGAAAAAGGGCGCCGGGTTCGCCGGCGCCCTCCTCAGGTCGGAAGCTTCCGATTAGCGGGTCGCGGGGGCGATCCGAATCTCGACGCGCCGGTTCTGGGCCCGCCCAGCCTCGGTGCTGTTGTCGGCGACCGGCCGGCTCGAGCCGAAGCCCTGCGTCATGATCCGGGCGGGGTTCACTCCGCGCGAGATCAGGTAGCTCGCAACCGCCTGGGCACGCTGCTGCGACAGCGGGATGTTGATCCGGTCTCCGCCCGACGGGTCCGTGTGGCCGTAAACGTCGATCAAAGTGGACGGATAAGCGTTCATCGTCTGCGCCACCTGGTCCAGCGTCGTTTGGAACTGAGGCTGGATCGCGGCGCTGTTCACCGGGAAGGTGATGCCGGCCGGTGCGGTGAGGAGGAGCTCGTCCCCCTGCTGCTCGACCACGACGCCGGTTCCGGCGGTGCGGCGTTCAAGCTCGCGGCGCTGCCTCTCCATATAGTCGCCGACCGCTGCGCCGGCGATGGCTCCGATGCCCGCTCCGACGATCCTTTCCGTCCGGTCGCGTCGGCCGCCGAGGAGGTCGCCAAGAAGATAGCCGCCGGCGGTGCCGAGCACTCCGCCGATGACCCTCTGGTCCACCCGGCGCTGGCCGGTATTCGGGTCGGTGACGCAAGCCGCCGTGGTGGCGAGAAGGGCGGCCCCGAAGGCTACCCCCGAGCTACGCTTTGATACAGACATGTTTATTCCTTTCCCGTTTCGCGGGTCTAACTGACCATACCCCAACCGCTCGTATGGGCTACCTGTTCCACATCCGGTCTGAACTGCGACTGATGATTCGGTTGCCGCGCTGAAAGAATAGCGGCTAAAGGGAGGGCGCAGACCATGTCGCCCGCACCCCCCACCCTTGCAGCTTTCCCCTGGTTCGACCTCGCGATCATCGCGTTTCTGATCCTGCTCAACGGCGTCTTCGCGATGTCGGAGCTTGCCATCGTCTCCGCGCGCGAGGCTCGGCTGAAGGCTATGGCGAAGGCCGGACGGGCGGGAGCCCAGACCGCGCTTGACCTCGCCGCCGACCCCTCGCGGTTCCTGTCCACGGTGCAGATCGGGATCACGATGATCGGAATCCTCGCCGGCGCCTATTCGGGTGCAAGCCTTGGCGGGCCGGTGGCCGACAGGCTTCAGCTCATGGGTGTCGATCCAGGCACCGCGCGCACGCTCGGCTTCGCGCTGGTGATCGTTCTGACGACCTACGCCTCGCTGATCGTCGGCGAACTCGTACCCAAGCAATTCGCGCTTCGGGCGCCGGAAGCCATCGCAGTCTTTATGGCCAAGCCGATGCTGTGGCTGGCAAGGGCCACCGCTCCGCTGGTCTGGCTTCTGGACAAGACCAGCGCGCTCATCTTCCGCCTGCTTCGAATGCAGCGGGAGACGCAGAACAGGGTAACCGCCGAGGAGCTTCACCTGGTCGTCGCCGAAGCGCACCAGGCGGGAGTGCTCGAGGAAAGCGAGCGCGCCATCATCTCGGGCGTGGTTCGCCTCGCCGACCGGCCAACTCGCGAAGTAATGACCCCAAGGACGGAGGTGGACTGGCTCGACGCCGATTCCACGCCGGAGGAAATTCGCCAGCGGCTGCTGGAGACGTCGCATAGCCGGCTGCCCGTCGCCGAGGGGTCGGTCGACAAGCTGATCGGGGTCGTGCAGCTGAGGGACATCGTCGCCGCCCAGATCGAGGGCCGGCCGCTGAACCTCAGGGACCTGGTTCTGGAGGCTCCCGTCGTCCCGGACCAGATGGACGCGATGGACGCGCTCGCGGTGCTCCGCTCGGCGGAGGTTCCGATGGCCTTCGTTCACGACGAATACGGCCATTTCGACGGGCTTCTGACCCCGGGCGACATGCTTGCGGCGATGGCCGGCAATTTCGCATCGGATCGCGACGGGGACAGCGATCCGCCGCTCGTCGAGCGCGAGGACGGGAGCTTCCTCGTCTCGGGCTCGCTTGCCGCCGACACGCTGTTCGACAAGCTCGGCTTCAATTTGCCCGAGGACCGTGACTATGCGACGGTCGCGGGGTTCGCCCTCCATGTGCTGAAGCACTTGCCGGCGACCGGCGAGCGCTTCGTCCATAATGGCTGGCAGTTCGAGGTGGTCGACATGGACGGGCGCAAGATCGACAAGCTGATCGCCTCGCCCCCGCCCAGGAAGCGGCGCGCCTAGAGGCCGCTTCCAAGCTTTCCGAACTGCGCTTCGAAGCCGTCTTTGTCGCCGCGCGCGAGGTAATTCGCCTGTTCGACGATCCGGTCCCTCCGGAGCCGCCCCTTGAACGGCCCCATCTTCTCGTCGAGGATGGATACCTCGTTGTCGCTGAGCCTGGCGATCTGCTCGAACCGGACGATCCCGTTCTCGTGCAGCCGAGCGACCAGCTTGGGTCCGACGCCCTTCATGATCTCCAAATTGTCGGGAGGGCCGTCAGCGCCCGGAAGCTCGTCATGGACCTGAACTCCAAGCACCTGCCCCGCCACGTCGCTTGCCGCAGCGGCGCCTGAGGAGACCAGGCCGTTCGGTTCTCCGCCGTCGACTCCAGACCGAATGGGCCGGTCCTCCTCGATGCGCGGAGCGAGCGGCGGAGCTTCGAGCGGGTCCTCGTTCCGCCGTTCGCCCAGGTCCTTGGCACTCCCCGCGCGGGCGCGCCTGAACATCCACCAGCCTATCAGAAGCCCGACCAGAAGGGCGATGACGATCGGGACCATATTTGCGTCGAAAACGGTTCTCATCGGCGGGTTGAATCCTTGTTTTCAGGTGAGATCAGTAGAAGCCTTCGCGCTTGCGCCGGCCGAACAGGAGCCGGGCGAGGCCGACGCCAACCAAATAGGCCGCGATCAGCTGAAGAAGCACTTCGAGGAAGAGCGGAATGGCAGTCTTCCCCGGCTCGTCGGCCCAGCGAACGCCGGAGATGCCCGGAACTTCGCGCACCCGCTCGTTGAGACCCTTCAGCTCCCCCTGCCCTTCGCGCTGGAACGCGTCCGCCTTGCCGGAAAAGGTGGCGAGCCTGGTCAGCGGATCGCGGCCGAGACGGACGTCGACTCCGGCAACCTCGGTCGCCGCCACCACCTTCTTGGCCTCCGCTTCGAGGTGGCCGACCAGCCGCTCTCCATTGCCGAGGACGCCGTGGTGAACCCATCCCATGGCCGCGACGGCGACGAGACCGGCGAAAAACTTAAGCGCTGGGGACATTGCTGGTCTCCTGAGTTGCGGCCTCGCCAAGCATATCTCCTGCCGCGGCCCTGTCCACCGGCCGCCGCTCAGAGCGCACGCCAGCCGATGTCGCGCCTGTAGAAGCCGGTCGGGAAGTCGATCAGGTCGACCGCCGCGTAGGCCGCCTCCTGAGCGGCCTTCAAGGTCTTTCCGGAGGCGGTGACCGCGAGCACCCGGCCGCCGTCTGCGACCAGCTTGCCGTCCGACTCCGCGGTGCCGGCCTGGAACACCCTCGCTCCAAGCTGCTCCGCTTCCTCAATGCCCGCCAGCGCGCCGCCTCTTTCCGGAGTGCCGGGATAGCCGTTCGCCGCCATCACCACGGTAAGGGCCGCCTCGTCCGAAAAGCGCGGCGGCTCCGACTCCGCAAGATTGCCCTTGGCCGCGGAGCACATCAGGTCGAGAAGGTCGTTCTCGAGCCGCATCATCAGCACCTGGCATTCGGGGTCGCCAAAGCGGGCGTTGTATTCGATCAGTTTCGGCCCGTCGGCGGTCAGCATCAACCCCGCATACAGGATCCCGGAATAAGGATGCCCCTGCTTGGCGAGCGCCCTCACGGTGGGAGCCACGATCTCGTCAATCACCCGCCGCTCAAGCTCGGCTGTTAGGATTGAGGCCGGGCTGTAGGCTCCCATTCCGCCGGTGTTTGGCCCAGTGTCGCCGTCGCCGACCCGCTTATGGTCCTGAGCGGACCCGAACGGAACGATCGCGGTGCCGTCTGTGAGGGCGAAGAAGGAGACTTCCTCCCCTTCCAGAAACTCCTCGATCACTACGTCGGCCTTGCCGCGGGCGAACAGCGCCTCCAGGGCACCCTGGGCTTCTTCGGGGGTCTGAGCGATGACCACGCCCTTGCCCGCCGCAAGTCCGTCCGCCTTGATCACCACCGGAAGGCCGAAATCTTCCAGCGCGGCTTCGGCGCCAAGCTTGTCCGATGCCTTGGAGTAGCGGGCGGTCGGGATCTTGTGGCGTGCGCACAGGTCCTTGGTGAAGCCCTTCGAGCCTTCGAGCTGTGCAGGCACCTTGTTCGGCCCGAACACGCAGAAGCCCATGGTGCGCAGATTGTCGGCAAGCCCGTCCACCAGCGGAGCCTCCGGGCCGATGACGATCAGCTCGACCGAGTTTTTCAGGCAGAAGTCGACCGTTCCCCGGTGGTCGGCGGGGTCGATCTGGACGAGCCGGGCATGTTGCGCGATGCCGGGGTTTCCCGGCGCGGCGAACAGCTTGCCCAGCTTCGGCGATTGCGCGAGCTTCCATGCAAGCGCATGTTCGCGTGCCCCCGACCCAAGCAACAGGACATTCATGGACGATTCCCCTCCGAGGCTTGAAGGGCTGTTAGCAACCGATACGCCGGGCGACAACGCGCCCGCTCAGACTGTGTCGGAATTGTCGATGGCACTGAAGCGGAGCGTCGAGGACGCCTTCGGCCATGTCCGGGTTCGGGGCGAGATCAGCGGCTGGAAGCGCGCAGCATCGGGGCACTGCTATCTGTGCCTCAAGGACGACAAGGCGGTGATCGACGGGGTGCTTTGGAAGGCAGTCGCGGGCGCGCTCCGGTTCCGGCCCGAGGACGGCGCGGAGGTGGTGGCGACCGGCAAGCTCACCACCTATCCCGGCCGCTCGCGCTATCAGATCGTCATCGACCGGCTCGAGCTTGCGGGCCAGGGAGCCTTGATGGCGCTGCTCGACAAGCGCCGCCGGGCGCTTGCGGCTGAGGGACTGTTCGACGCCGAGCGCAAGCGGCCGCTTCCGTTCAGCCCGACCACGATCGGAGTGGTCACGTCCCCTACCGGAGCGGTGATCCGCGACATCCTCCACCGCCTCGCCGACCGCTGCCCGTGCCACGTGCTGGTCTGGCCGGTCCCCGTCCAGGGCGAGGGGGCGGCCGCCCAGATCGCGGCTGCGGTGCGGGGCTTCAACTCGATCCAGGCCGGCGGACCGGTCAAACGCCCCGATTTGTTGATCGTCGCCCGCGGCGGAGGCTCGATCGAGGACCTGTGGGCCTTCAACGAGGAAGAGGTGGTCCGTGCAGTCGCGGCGTCCGAGATCCCGATCATTTCCGCGGTCGGCCACGAGACGGACACCTCGCTGTGCGACTTCGCGGCGGACGTCCGAGCGCCGACTCCAACGGCGGCGGCCGAGATGGCGGTTCCGGTGCGAAGCGACCTTCTCGGCCAGCTTCGCGAGCTCGGCCACCGTACCGAGCGATGCGCGGTGCGCGCGCTTGAGCGGGCGGGCGAGCAACTGGAATCGACGCTTCGGCGCTGGCCGCAGCGAGAGGCCCTGCTCGCGCCCCAGCAGCAGCGGCTGGACGAGCTTGCCGAACGCCTTCCACGCGCTCTCAGGGGCCGTCTCGACCGGGCGAGGGGCGACCTCGGCCGCGCGTCGGGCGGGCTGAGACCGGGGCTGCTGGTGGGAGCGGAGCGGCGCGCGCGGGAGCGGCTTCAGAGCATCTGGCGGATCGCCGAGCTTGCCCATCCCAACAAGCCGCTGGAGCGCGGCTACGCCCGGATCGAGGACGAGGGCGGAAAGACCCTGATCGCCGCCGCCGCCGCCCGCAGTGCGGGCCGGGTGCGGCTGATCTTCGCCGACGGCCGGGTGGACGCGACCACTCAGGAGGGGCTTGAGCGTCCCCGCCGGGGAACCTATCGAGCGCCCAAGAGTGATCACCCGAAGCTTTTGTAACGAAAAGTGATTTGAACGATGCTGATGTCCAAAGGCAGGACTGCGAGGCTCCACTACATGGACGGCACCTTCCGGCTCATCGCGCCGGGCGACCATGTGATCTGCGCAGTGACCAACGTTCCAATCCCGCTCGAGGAGCTTCGCTATTGGAGCGTCACGCGGCAGGAGGCCTATGCAAGCGCCGAAGCTT
>CADCUU010000133.1 GCA_902805995.1 uncultured Rubellimicrobium sp. | reverse complement strand
CGCCGGACAGCCCCTCTACGGCGCGGTCGGCCTCGGGCGAGAGGCCAAGCTCGGCCAGGATGGCTTGGATCTCGGCCCGGTCCTGCGGGCGGGGGCGGACGAGGCTGCGGAGGTTATGGAGCGCCCCGTGGTCGTCGAGCCGCCCCATGAGGGTGTTGCGGACCACCGACAGCGGCGGCACCAGCGCATGATCCTGCGGCACCAGCGCGACCCGCTGGCCTACCTCCAGCAGCCGGTCATGCACGGCGTTCAGGAGCGTCGTCTTGCCCGCGCCGCTCCTGCCCAGAAGGACGACCCGCTCCCCGGGGGCGAGGGCGAAGTCCACCCCCCGGAGCACGACCTGCGCCCCGTAGCCCAGTGTCTGCCCGAGGAGCAGCGGCCGCGTCATTCGAGGAGGTCGAGCGCGCGCGCCACCTCCTCGATCGGGGCGTAATCCTCGTTGGAGGCAGGCACGAAGCCCTCGCGCGGGAAGCTCGCCAGGAGGTCGGGGTCGGTCATGCCCACCAGAGCCGCCTGTACCCGGTCCGCGAAGCCTTCGCCGAAGCGGTCGTTCAGATCGCCCCGGATCGTCCAATTGTAGTCGGGGTAGGAGGGCGTCCGCCAGATGATGCGGGCGGTCTCGACTTCCGGGGCGCCTTCGGCCACGGCCTGGTCCCAGACGGCGAAGTTCAGCGCGCCGACCTGATAGGCCCCCGAAGCCACGAGCCGCAGCGTCTGGGAATGGTCGCCTGAGAAGCCCACGCGGGAGAAGAACTCCTCGGGGGCCTCGCCGGTCTCCTCGCGGATGAAGTGGTCGGGCATGAGCCGTCCCGAGGTGGAGGTCCGGGCGCCGAAGGTGAAGGTCATGTCCCGCGCGGCGTCCGGGAAGGCCTCGCCTTCGGTGAGCCCAGTGGATTCATGGGCGATGAAGTAGGTGACGAAGGACTGGTCCTCGGTCCCCTGGGCGATGGCGCGCGCGCCGGGGGTGAGGAGCCGCGCCTGCACCCCGGTCAGCCCGCCGAACCAGGCCAGCTGCACCTGGTCGTTGCGGAAGGCGGTCACGGCGGCGGGGTAGTCCTTCACGGGGAGGTATTCGACATCCACGCCGAGTTCCGCCTCCAGATACTCCGCGACCTTGGAGAAGCGCGCGACAAGGGCGGTCTCGTCCTCGTCCGGGATGGCGGAGAAGTAGAGCGTCTGGGCCGAGGCCCCCGTGGCGTAGGCCAAGCCGAGGGAGATCGCCCAAAGGGTTCGGAGCAGGGTCATCGTGGGTCCAGAGGTCGGAGAAAGAAGGATCGAGGGGCGTCTACGCCCGAGCCGGGCGCAGTTCAACCGCGCCGGAGGGATTGGGCCGCAGCAGGAGCCGGGCGATTCGGCGGCCGGCGGGGTCCTGTCCTGACCGCTCCCTGGGGCGTGACCCCCGCGTTTCGGAGCGGAGCGCCTTCTGCTTGGCCAATCATGTTCGGGGCGGGGCGACAGGACGCGGCCGCCGTGGGCGTTCCCGCGCCGCTGCGCGTTCCGTTTTTCCTATGGCTCAGCGCAGCGTGTCGCCGCGCTCCAGCGTGGGGGTCAGCTCCACCCGCTCCCCGCCGGGGCGGGCGGGATCGGCCCGGCCCGCCGCCACGATCCGTGCGGCGCGCAACCCGATCTCGCGCCGGCAGGCGTCCATGGTGGCGAGCCGGCGCGGCAGCCCATCCAGAAGCTCGATCCGGTTGAAGCCCGCAAGGCCCATCCGCTCCGGGATCGCGACGCCGCGCTCCAGCAGCCACAGAAGCCCGCCCGCGCCGATCATGTCGTTGGAGTAGTAGAGGAAGTCGAGATCCGGGCTCCGGGACAGGATGGCCTCGGTCATCTCACGGCCCTTCAGGAGCGCGGAGCCCCCGTCGTAGAACTCCTGGTCCTCGATGCCGACCCCCGCCTCGGCGAGCCTTGCGCGGAAGCCCTCCATCCGCTTGCGGGCCCGGAAGTCGAGCGGCATCTTCGTACCGAGGACCCCGATTCGCCGGTAGCCCGCGGTCAGGATCGCGTCGGCCATCTCGCGGCCCGCCCGGGCATGGGAGATGCCCACGACGGCGTCGATGGCCTCTCCGTCCACGTCCATGATCTCCACGACGGGCACGCCCGCGCGCTCCAGCATGGCGCGGGAGGCGGGCGAATGTTCGAGCCCGGCGACGATCACTCCCGACGGGCGCCAGGACAGCATCTCGAAGAGCGCCTTCTCCTCGCGCAGGGGATCGTAGTCGGTGAAGCCCACGACGGGCTGGAGCCCGCTGCCCTCCAGCCCTTCGGAGATGCCCGACAGCACCTCGGGGAAGACCATGTTGCCCAAGGATGGGATCACCACCGCCACGAGGTTCACGCGGGATGAGGCCAGGGCGCCCGCGATGCGGTTGGGGACGTAGCCCAGCCGGGTCGCGGCCTCCTGCACGCGGGCGCGGGTGGCCTCAGAGACGTCGCCCAAGCCCCGCAGGACGCGGCTCACGGTCATCTCGGACACGCCCGAAGCTTCGGACACGTCACGCAGCGTCAGGGGGCGTTTGGGGGCCTTGGCCAAGGGATGATCGCTCCGGGATTTTCAGCCCTTATGCCCCGCCCGCGCGCGCAGTCCAAGCCCGCCGGACCCTGTGGCCCGTCTCCGGCGTTGACCTCCGTGGCATGACGCGTCAAGGAGGGAGCGGGGCCCCGTAGCTCAGGGGATAGAGCGGCCGCCTCCTAAGCGGCAGGTCGATGGTTCGAATCCATCCGGGGTCACCACATCGCAAGGGCGTCTGACGCTGACCTGGCCGGGGCGTCCCGCAAGTCGGTGGGGGATGTGACCGCGGCTTCGGCCCCGCCAGCGCGGCGGTCCTAGGGGATGCGTGGGGTCCGCCGGGCCTCCTCAGACCATGCGGATCGCGCCCTTGTCCACGGCAAGGGTGTAGCCCTTCCGCGCGATGTTCTTGACCAGCAGCTCGCTCACCATCTGGTTGCCGAGGGTGTCGCGCAGGCGCTTGATGCGTGTGGCGCCCGCCGCCTCGTCGCAGTTCGCGGCGTCGCGGCCCGAGATCACGCCCTCGATCTGCGCGCCTGTCAGCACCTCGTCGTCCATCCGCGCCTCGGCCAACACCGCGAGCGTCTCGATGGCGGCCTCGGTCAGCTTGAACTCGAAGTTGTTGAGGTAGACCGTGTTCGTCTCGCGCGAGATGAGGAGCGAGTTCACCTCGATGCCCTTGCGCTCGATGTGGCCCATGCGGCGGTTGAGGGCCACGAGCATCACGAGGAAGGCCACCGCCGCGATCATCATGGCCGTGGCAAAGACCAGCAGCACGAAGATGATCGTCCGGTAGGAGGCCAGCACCTCGCGGAAGGCCGTGCCCGACTGGGCCAGCAGCTCCAGGAGCCGCAGCTCCCTCTGGGCGGTGAAGTCCTGCTCCACGAACAGCCGCTCGACGCGCGCGTCGAAGGCGTTGGCGTCGGGCAGGTTCACGAACAGGAGCACCGCCGCGCCCAGCAGGATCGCGACGATAGCCGCGATGCCAATCGCCACCGCGCGGCTGCTCCAGGCGCGGGCCTCGCCCGATGTGACGTCAGTAGCGGAGGAAATACTCGCCAGCGCTTTCACGTCTCTCCTCCAAGCCGGTCTCGTCGAAGGTACTCATGACTTCGAGGAGTTGCCAGTCATCTGCGGCGAGACGTGGCGCGAGTTCCGCTTCGGCCGCGGGGACCGTGCATTCGCCGGTGACCTCCGCGACCCCGTACTGGAGTTGGAGCGGCTGCTCGCGCGAGGCCTTGTAGTCGGCGTAGCAGGCCTGCTGCGCCGATGCGGAGGCTGCGGCCAGGAGAAGGATGAAAGACAGGGGGACCATGAAAAAGCGCATGTCCTTCAGATGCCTTTGGGCGGCCTGCTATGCAATAACCCCGTTCTAAACCCCCTGTTGCGCGGGGCGGCTGGGCGATAACCCGCCACACGACATTGCATGACATCGGGGCGGGGCCGATCTGGGGGGCAAGCCGGTCCTGCACCCCTGGGCCGGGACGTTCACCGGAGCGCGACATGATTCCCGTCCGCCTCATTGCTGCGGCCCTGATGGCCCTTGCCCTGGCTCAGTCTGCCCTGGCGCAGGATGACCTTGAAGCACGGCGCGAGCGGGAGACGCGCAACTGGGTCCTGGGCCTCGCCGCCTTGGCGGCCCTGGGCATCGTCCTGCACGAGCGGGGCGAGGATGACGACGACGAGCGGCGCCTGCCTGGGCGCTGCCTTGTGACCTGGCCCACGCCGCGGGGCGAGGTCACGCTCTACGACCCCGACTGCCTGGACCAGCGGTTCGAGGCGGCGGGTCGCCTGCCCCTGTCCTGCGCCGTCACGGTGCGGAGCGAGGGGCGCTTCGTGTCGGGGTTCGAGCCCGGCTGCCTGCGCGAGGAGGGCTGGCGCGCAAAGGATTGAGAGCTTCGGCAGAGGTCCCGCACTGGGGCCGAAGGTCGAGCAGTGGCGCGGGCGCTTCGCCCCAGTTGGTCCGCGCCAAACCTGGGAGGGGTCCTTCGGGATCCCTCCCGACTTTTCCGGCCTTGCCAGGTGCGGCCAGGACGCCGCCAATGCGGCTCATGCGAATCGGACCCGACTTTTCCCGAGAGGAGGCCCTGCTGTCGCGGGGCCTGTCCCGAATCGCGGGCGTGGACGAGGTCGGCCGAGGCCCCCTCGCAGGGCCCGTGGTCGCCTGCGCCGTGATTCTGGATCCCGCGCGCATTCCCCCCGGCCTGAACGACAGCAAGCGCATGACCCGGCGCGCCCGCGAGCGCGCCGCCGAGGCCATCCGCGATTCGGCGGAGGTCGCGCTGGGCGTGGCCTCGGTGGAGGAGATCGAGCATATCAACATCCTGGCGGCCACGCATCTCGCCATGACGCGGGCCCTCGCGAATCTGAGCGCCGCGCCGGACCACGCCCTGATCGACGGACGGCAACTGCCGAAGGCCTTGCCGGTGCCCGCGAGCGGGGTCGTCGGGGGGGATGGGCTGAGTCTTTCGATCGCCGCCGCCTCGATCGTGGCAAAGGTGTGGCGCGACGGACTCATGGTCGCGCTGGCGCAACAGCATCCCGGCTACGGCTGGGAGACCAACATGGGTTACGGGTCGAAAAGCCACATGGCGGCGCTTCAGCGGCTGGGGCCTTCCCCACACCATAGACGCAGCTTTGCGCCCATCCACAAGCTGTTGTGGCAAGAGGCAACCGCAACCGGCTGATCACATTTCGTTTTTGACAAGCGCGCCGCACCCGGACCAAGTTGTCCACAACCAGAGCGGACCAATCCGCCGGTTCATGAGGCAGTGAATGGCAGAAACGGCAGTGGCGGGGCGCCTGAGTGGCGCCCTGAACAGGATACTTGCGGGCGATTGCATCGAGATGATGCGCCGCCTCCCGGATGCGAGCATCGACCTGGTGTTCGCGGACCCGCCCTACAACCTCCAGCTCAAGGGAGAGCTGCACCGGCCCGACAATTCCCGCGTCCAGGGCGTGGATGAGGCCTGGGACCGCTTCGGCGGCTTCGGGGATTACGACAAGTTCACCAAAGAATGGCTCCGGGAGGCCCGTCGGGTCCTCAAGCCCCATGGGGCGATCTGGGTCATCGGGTCCTACCACAACATCTTCCGCGTGGGGGCCGAGCTTCAGAACCAGGGCTTCTGGCTCCTGAACGACGTGGTCTGGCGCAAGTCGAACCCGATGCCGAACTTCCGGGGCAAGCGGCTCACCAACGCCCACGAGACGCTGATCTGGGCCTCCAAGGAGGAGGCGTCGAAGTACACCTTCAACTACGAGGCGCTGAAGGCGCTCAACGAAGGCGTGCAGATGCGGTCGGACTGGGTGCTCCCCATCTGCACCGGCCATGAGCGGCTCAAGGGCGAGGACGGGGCCAAGGCGCACCCGACCCAGAAGCCCGAGTCGCTCCTTCACCGCATCATCCTGGCGACCACCAATCCCGGCGACGTGGTGCTCGATCCGTTCTTCGGGACGGGGACGACCGGCGCCGTGGCCAAGCGCCTGGGCCGCGACTTCATCGGCATCGAGCGCGAGGCCTCCTACCGCAAGGTCGCCGAGGCGCGGATCGCGCAGGTCCGCCGCCTCGACAACGCGTCGCTGGAAACGGCGACCTCCAAGAAGGCCGAGCCCCGCGTGGCTTTCGGCATCCTCGTGGAGCGCGGGATGCTGCGCCCGGGCGAGGAGCTCTGGTCGCTGGGCGGGCGCCACAAGGCCAAGGTCCGCGCCGACGGCACGCTGGTGGGGCAGGACGTGAAGGGCTCCATCCATCAGGTCGGCGCGCATCTGGAAGGCGCGCCCTCCTGCAACGGCTGGACCTACTGGCACTTCAAGCGGGACGGCGGCTTCGTGCCCATCGACATCC
>CADCUU010000132.1 GCA_902805995.1 uncultured Rubellimicrobium sp. | reverse complement strand
TAAGCTCCCGCCGCTTCCCGTGCACGACCGTTCTCAGAATCCACGATTTTGCGCCGGTCGGGCTGACACGCAAATACAGTCCGTCGCCGTGCATCCCCGGATCACGGAGCGTCTCGACCTTGCGGGCGGTGAGCGAAGGCATTGGCTGTCCCGCCGCCGAGTCTAGGATTGGCTGCGACAGGATGAAAGGACTTGCGACGGTCCCTCAGCAATATTTCAATGAACTATGTCGTTTGCGCGCTGGCTTGCGCCGGGGTGATAGGACAGTTCGGCAGACCTCGACTCCACCAGCACACCAACAGTCGACTGCCAAACGGCGCCGGGAGATATGCCGGAAGGCTGGCCTGTCGATCCCTGGCCCCCAACGCACTGAAAGCCCCGGCTTCGGCTCTCTCGGGACGCGAACCCGTCGCCTGACCGCACATCGTGGTTCCCCAGGCGTGAGGGTGGGACAAGAGCTACGGCTCCGCTGCCCCCTGGCAGCCCCTCCACCCCAAATCCAGCGCAGAACAAGACCACGTTCCAAAGCCGATGGGCAGCGTCCCTCTGCCTGAACGCACAGTCCCTTGGTCAAAGTCCGCTTCCGCAGCCGACACTCTCCATGCACCCCTGTGGCGCCTGCCCCCGCAGTCGCCGCACCGCTGCCGCCTGCCCCATTATTCGTTAGCGCCAGCGCCGCATCCACCGCACCGCCCCCGATCCTAATATCTCGACGACCTATCCGTTTCCCCACATCGCATTCGGCCGGGGCTGTGAACCTCGAGAACGGGTATTCCTTTCGCCACTGCTTCTATCCATCGGACCGGATGGCACGATCACGCTCCGGCACCTAGCAGAGACATATCTCGAAGTGCTCTGGCGAACCACACGCCCGCCCGCGGCCCCACCGCAATGCACCTTGAGCGGTTAATGGTTTAGTGAGGGAACAGGACATGCGTAATCGGATCAAAAGCTTCTGGAACGACGAAACAGGCACCGTGTCGGTGGAGTTGGTTCTGCTGGGCTTCGTCTTCCTGTCGTTCCTGTCCTTCCTCGAGGTCCTGGATGTGCACAGCCTGAACCTGTTCGAGCAGCTCGACACCAGCCAGACCAACTAAGCGGCAGGCCGGGACCTAGATCGGGGCCCAGCACCGCGATACTCCCATGCGCGCGCCCAAGCCCTACCGCGCCGTCGGGTCTGCTGCGCAACAGCAACGATTGCCAAAGCGTCAGCAAAAACGCTTCTCGGATGCTTCCTCCCGTAGATCCGCAACCCGCCATCCCCCCAATCGCCACCTAGGTCGCGAGCCGTCTCGGCACCGACCGACGCAACAGATCGAACCAATCGCCACGCCGGGCGTTGCCTCCTTGAACAGACCTCAGAAAAAGGAGCCGACCATGATCAGAGGCATCCTCAAGGGCTTGGCCGCGGGCTGGGTCATGAAGAAACTCAGCAACCGTGCGACGCGGCGCCGCCGCTCCTACGACCGCGACTGACCCCGGCCCGGCGAGGGGGGCCAATCGTCCCCAGCCCGGACCCCAGTAACCCAAGCAGGCCCTCGGAAACGGGGGCCTGTTCTTTTTCTTGCCGGGACAGCCGCGCCACGATCGACCAGTCAGCCGAGCCACCCGCTTACCGCTCCCCATCCTTCCACCGAACCTCGAACGCTTCCCACATCTCTGCCGCCACTCGAAACGCATCAGCCCTGATCCCACCTAACCAACCTCAACCCCTGCTCCGCGCCAGCTGCACAAGTCGTCCGCAGCCCTCAGGTTACCCCCCAAACCAGCCTACGCCTCGACCCGCCAAGCCCCACCCCCGCCCGACAAGAGCCACTCTCCCCCATCACATCCAAGCGTCTCGATCTCCCTCCAGCCACCCCCCAGGTCCCCCGCCAGCGGCAACCGCGAGCACCCCTCGGCCCAGCCGCGCCCGTTCGTCTCAGGACCGCCACGTTTCCGGACCCCGCCCAGATCCGCAGACGCTTGCGCCAGCCCTCCAGACCTGTATGAGAGCTGTTGTCCCCGGCCCCAAACCTATGCGTATCAAGCGCTTGCAGGACCCATCCGGACCTCTTGACGGGCCATGAGGGGTGCGCAGCCCCCTCCTCAATCGTTCCGGCATCCGTTCCAATGGTGGATTCCGGCGGCGGATTGACCAAGACGCCTCAAAAAAACACGATTCAGGCCAAACCCCTTCCAAGGTTCACGCGCATTTTGGTCGCACCCCCATAGGCATGGCGCCGTGCCCTGTCCGCGTGGGGGTGACGCTTGGCCGTGCCCATGGGGGGCGGATCGCAACCGAGGAGACGAATCGTGCTGGACGCCTGGTCCCTGCCTTCCGGTCCCGCAGGCTGTCGCGCTCGCCGTCGCGGGACGCCCGGCCTGCCCATGGGCGGACCAGCGGGGCGCCCCCGCCTGGGGCCACCCGGGTCCGACGCCCGGCCGATCCGTTCCGTATCCCTGACCAGTTTCCAGAAGAAGGCCTGAGCCCATGTCCGACCTCGCCACCAAGAACGGTTTCAAGAACGGGCAGCCCGCGGGGGCCGAATCCTGGACCGACGGCCAGCTTCCCGCCCTGCTGGAAATCGGGACCGAGAAGTTCAGCGCCCTCAAGGCCGAAAAGGCCTCGCTGGCCGGCGTGATCTCGGGGCTCCTGTCGGCCGCCGACGACCGCTCCCGCGACCGGCTCCGCGCCCTCGACGGCGAACTCGCCGCCCATGCCGCGACGATCACGGTGATCGGGCAGGTCAAGGCCGGCAAGACCTCGGTCATCAACGTGCTCACCGGCACGCCGGGCTTCCTGCCCTCGGACGTGAACCCCTGGACCTCGGTCGTCACCACGGTCCATGTCAACAAGCCCGCGCCCCGCGGCAACATCAAGGCCAGCTTCCAGTTCTTCGAACGCGACGAATGGGACCGCCTGATGCGCGGGGGCGGCCGCCTGGGCGAGATGGCCAAGCGGGCCGGCGCCGGCGACGAAATGGGGCGCATCGAGGACCAGATCATCAATA
This sequence comes from uncultured Rubellimicrobium sp., assembly GCA_902805995.1. Lineage (GTDB taxonomy): Bacteria > Pseudomonadota > Alphaproteobacteria > Rhodobacterales > Rhodobacteraceae > Rubellimicrobium. The sequence continues at coordinate 3,496 of CADCUU010000132.1, read as the reverse complement.
TCCGGCGCAAGTCGCAGGAGCGCCTGGGCCGCAACTTCGAGCTTCTGCTCGGCCAGACGCACAACTACGACCGCGCCGACACCCAACTCATCGAACGCTACGTCTGCATGGGCGACCCCGACGCCGCCGAGACCGAATCGGCCAAGCAGGGCCGCTTTGCCGACCTGACCCGTTCGGCCGACGTCTACATGTCGCTGCCGCAATACCCCTTCCCGTTCTCGCTCCAGGACACCCCCGGCGTGAACGACCCCTTCCTGATGCGGGAGCAGATCACGCTCCGCTGCGTCCGGAACTCCGAACTCTGCATCATGGTGCTCAGCGCCGCCCAGGCGCTCAACACCGTGGACCTCGCGCTGATCCGGCTGCTCAGCACCCTGGACCGCCGCCAGCTCATCATCTTCGTCAACCGCATCGACGAACTGGAGCGCCCCGCCGAGCAGGTGGAGGAGATCCGCGCCTCACTCAACGCCACGCTCCAGCGCCATGGCATTGGCAGCGTCACCAACATCGTCTTCGGCTCCGCGAAGTGGGCGGAGGCGGCGCTCACTGGCCGTCCCGGCGACCTGCAGGAGGCCAGCCAGGCCGCGCTCCTCGACTGGGCCCGCGTGGTCGAGGTGCCGCATGACGCCAACGACCCCTGCGTGTCGATCTGGCACCTGTCGGGAATGCCCACGCTCATCCGCGCCATCGGCGACCGCGTGGCCGAGGGCTCGCCCCACCGGCTCATGCAAAAGGTCCGCAAGGACCTCAAGAACGTCGTCGCGCAGTCCTATGCCGGCATCCTGGGCGGCTCCGGCCCGGTCAATGGCGTCGAGGGCGTCCTCCTGTCGGAGGCGCAAGTCCAGGCCCGCATGAAGGCTCTCGTCCAGGACCTCCAGGCCGAGCTGAAGCGTGAAACGGCCGAGATCCTGGCCGAGCTTCGCACCCGCCTCGCCGCTGCCTCCGACCAGTTCGTGGAAACCACCGTGGCCGCCATGATCCGCCACATCGAGGTCTACGGCATCGAAGGCCAGTGGGAATGCGACCCCATGCGGCTCCGGGTACAGCTCCGCGCGGCCTATATGGGCTTCGCGCGCTCCATCCGCGCCGTGGCGCAGCGCATCCTCGCCCGCGCCGCCAACGAGACCGCCCAACTCTACCATGACCTGCTCGGCGAGCCCGGCCGCACCCTCAAGCTCGAGGCGCCGATGGTGCCGCAGATCCCCGCCCCGGTCGCCATCGGCCGGACCATCGTGGTGGACCTCCAGGGCGGCTGGTGGAAGCGCTGGCTGAAGCTCCGCCGCGGGGCCAACGCCTTCGCCGGCGAGTACCGCACGCTGATCGGGACCGAGGCCAACTCCATCGTGGCCGAGATCGAGGAGCAGCAGGTGAGCTCGGTGGACGCAGCCCTCCGCCGCACCCTCCAGGAATTCCTGGACGAGCACGCCACCACCCTGTCCGGGATCGCCAAGGCCGGCCGCGTCACGCAGGACAACCTGCGCGCGGCCACCGGCGCCGACCGCCACTCCGCTCTCCGGGCCAAGCTCGAGGAAGCCACCAAGGCCCTCGATCTCTCCGACGCCGCAACCGCCTGATCCGAAGGAGAGGCTCCATGCCAAGGTCCGACCACCCCCGCCTCGTCTCGGCCGAGAAGCTGGATCGCCTCTCCGCCTGGGCCAACCGCAAGCCCCGCATCGCCCTGATGGGGGAGTTCAGCTCGGGCAAGTCCACCCTGCTGAACCTTCTCATCGGCGAGGAGCTCCTGCCCACAAAGGTCACCGCGACCGAACTGCCCCCCGTCTGGTTCAGCTACGGCGAGCCGCGGGCCTACTGGATGGGCAAGGACGGCACCAAGCATCACATGGACTTCGGCACCTTTGCCGGGGTCCCGATGGCCGCGCGCTACGTCCGCGTCTTCGCGCCCGCGCCCATGCTCCAGCGTTGCGACATCATCGACACGCCCGGCATCTCGGACCCGAACCTGGCCGAGGATTCGTGGCGCTTTGCGGTGGGTGCTGCGAACTTCATGATCTGGTGCACCTCCTCCACCCAGGCCTGGCGCGAGACGGAGCGCTCCACCTGGGTGTCGCTGCCCGAACGCCTCCGCGCCAACTCGGTCATGACCGTCACGCGCTCCGACAAGCTGGGCCAGGGCGACCGCGACAAAGTCGCCCGCCGGCTGAGCCGTGAGTCCTTCGGCCTCTTCGGCAGCCTCGTTTTCCTCGCCACGCCCATGGCCGTCCGCGGCCGGTCGATCCTGGAGCAGACTGGCGACGAAGCGCTCTGGACCCTGAGCGGCGGCGCCGATCTCGACGCCCGCATCGAAGCCGGCCTCCAGGCCGTCCGCGCCGAGCGGATGGACATGCTGGAGCGCTACGAATCGACCGGCCGGTCGCAGCCCGAGCCCGTGTTCGAGCCCGTGTTCGAACCGGCCCCCACAGCCTTCGGCCTGTCCGACGGCATCCGCCCCCGCCGTGTGGAGCTGCCCGAGACTCCGCGCACCGAGCGTCCGGCCAGCGACGAACCCGTGGCGGCCGACCCCTTGGGCGAAATGCGCGGCGCCTGGAAGGCTCTCCGCGCTGCCGAGGAGCCCGGCTCGCGCCCCGACCCCGTGGTCGTGCGCCTCCCCGATCCAGCCGACCGTGCCGAGCCTGCGCGCCGCACCTCGCTCTGGATCGAAGAGGACGAGGACGAGCCGCTCGTGGCGCTGCCGCAAGCCGCTCCGCTGGCCTCGACGCAGCTCCCCCCCGAGGAGCCGGCCTACGAGGAGCCCGTCTACGACGAGCCGGCCTATGAAGCGCCCGAGCTTCACCGCCCCGAGCCCCTGCCCGCACTTGCCCCCGAAGAAGCCGCCTCGCTCGAAGCGGTCATGTCCGCCATGTCCGACGACGCCCAGCCGGAGCCCGACGAGCAGCCTCTGCCCAGGGCGGTCCGCATCTGGCGCGACATCGTGGCCCGCAACACCGAAGTTCCCTCAAATAGCCCGATCCTCGCCATGGTTGACCAACTTCTCTTCGAATTGTCGCGCGATAATAAACTATCGGATGAAGCAGGCCTGACTTCGGCAACGATCATGGAACGGACACGGGCCGCCTGAGGCAGGGCGCCTACCTACGAAGGGGAGCAGGATGAAGCTGTTTCAACGAGTCGCCTCGGTACTGCCGGGGACCAAGAAGGGGGCCGGTGCATCGGCCGTCGATGAAGAAGAGGATATGGGCGGATTCGGCCCGCCCGGCGGCGTGCTCTGGACGACCCCGATCGACGTGATGACCGACCGGCCCAAATCGGCGGCGATCCCTGCCTCGGATCACCCCGCCCCCGTGACAGCCACCCCCGTGACGGCCGCCCCGACCTATGCCGAGCCCGCCCCTGCCCCTGCGCCCGCCGCCTATGAACCTCCGCCCGAGCCTCTGCTCCCGCTCCTGTCGGAGCTTGGCGCCTTTGGCCTGATGTCCACCAACATCGCGGCCACCTCGCAGATCCAGGGCTTTATCGGCTCCTGCCTCGTGGACAGCGA
>CADCUU010000131.1 GCA_902805995.1 uncultured Rubellimicrobium sp. | reverse complement strand
TGGCGGAGACGGAGTCGCGGCTGTTGAACGCCGCCGAAGAGGCAGGCGCGATTGAGCGGCGGATCTTCGGGGAGTTGCGAGGGGCGGTTCTGGCGGAGGCCGGGGGGCTGGCGCGCGTGGCGGGGGCATTAGCGGAGGTGGACGTGGCGGCAGCTCTCGCGGACCTCGCGCTCGGCGAAGGGTGGGTAAGGCCGGTGCTGGAGGAGGGCCGGGCCTTCGAGTTGCGGGGCGGGCGGCATCCGGTGGTCGAGGCGGCGCTGCGACGGGCGGGGAAGCCGTTCGTGGCCAATGACTGCGAGTTGACGGAGCGGCCGTTCCGGCTGCTGACCGGGCCGAACATGGGGGGCAAGAGCACCTATCTGCGGCAGGCGGGGCTTTTGGCGGTGCTGGCGCAGGCGGGGAGCTATGTGCCCGCCGAGGCGTTCCGGCTGGGGCTGGTGAGCCGGCTGTTTTCCAGGGTGGGGGCGTCGGACGACCTTGCCCGGGGGCGGTCCACCTTCATGGTCGAGATGGTCGAGACGGCGGCGATCCTGCATGGGGCGGATGAGCGGAGCCTCGTGCTGCTGGACGAGATCGGGCGGGGGACGGCGACCTGGGACGGGCTGAGCATCGCCTGGGCGGTGCTGGAGCATCTGGAGGGCTTGGGCTGCCGGGCGCTGTTCGCGACGCATTACCACGAGCTGGCCTCCCTCGCCGGGCGGTTGCCGGGGGCGGGGAACGCCCATGTGGCGGCGACGGACTGGAACGGAGAACTCGTGTTCCTGCACGAGGTGCGGGAGGGGGCGGCGGACCGGAGCTACGGGGTGCAGGTCGCGCGGCTGGCCGGGTTGCCTGGACGCGTGGTGGCGAGGGCCAAGGCCGTGCTGCGGGCGCTGGAGGCGCGGGCGCGCGAGGGGGGGCCCCGGGCCATCGAGGACGAGTTGCCGCTGTTCGCGGGCTCGGTGCCGGCGTCGGAGCCCGTGCCATCCGTGGTGGAGGAGCGGCTGCGGGCGTTGAAGCCCGATGAGCTGAGCCCCCGGGAGGCGCTGGAACTGGTATATGAGCTGAAGCGGCTGGCGGGGGGTGCGTGAGGTCCTCTGGTGGGGCGAAACCTTGGCCCCCCACCGCTCGGGCCTTGCGATCCGCCTGCTCCCAGACCCTCGGCGGGTCGTGGTCGTTCTTCT
>CADCUU010000130.1 GCA_902805995.1 uncultured Rubellimicrobium sp. | reverse complement strand
CGCAAAGCCCAGCGTCACGATCCCGGGGTCCACGCCTTCCAGCGCCCGCCGGAACACCTCCGACCGCACGTCGATGCAGAACGCCGCCTGCAACGCGGGCCGTCCCTCCGCCACCACGGCCACCGGACGCGCCAGCACCTCCGCCAGCCGCCGCTGCGCCGACCGCTCCACCGCCTCCTGAAGGATCGCGTCGATCACCAGATCGGCCGTGGGCCGCACAGGCTCCGCATGGGCCGCGCGCACGGCCTCCCACTCCGTAGCGATCCGCGCGCCGCACAGCGCCATCAGCGCATCCTCCCAGACGAGCCGGATCGCCAAGAGCCCTTCCAGCGTGTCGTCCGTCCCGCCCGCCAGCTCCGCCTGCCAGAGCCGATGCCGCCCGACCTGCGCCCACCCGCCGAGCGTGGTGAGGAGCGCATGGAAATACGTTTCCAGCGCCGCCCCGGGCAGCCCGAGCCGGTCCACCGCCTGCGCCATGGCCTCCCGCGCGGTCTCGGGCGCGCTGGCGACATGGGCGGCAAAGCCCTTCAGCCCCGCGATCTCGGGAGACAGGTCCCGGATCGCCACGGCCCGCCAGGCCGCATAGGCCGACCGCCCCTTCGGCGCGGCCCAAAGCGCCTGCCCCTCGTCGAAATAAGCCCCCGCCCAGGCCCCGATCCTCTCGGCCACCAACCCCGGCCAGTCGATGCCCGTATCGCGCGCCGCCAGATCGGCCACCGTCGGCAACGCCTGAACCACCGGCGCGGGCCGCAGCGCTGCCGTCTTCAGCGCGGCCACGTCCTGGGGCCGCAAGTCCTCGGGCGCAGCCTCCCACGCAGCCAGCAGATCACCCTCGGACACCTCTCCGGACGCGATGCGCCCCGCATACCAGTCCCGCGGCATCGTCGCGGCAATCCCGCCCACGCGGCCCAGCCGGGCGGCGGCCACCGCCAGCAGCTCGCCCGTCTGACCCAGATACGGGTTCACCGCGACCGAGGCGGCCAGCGGCCAGACCGGCGGGATCGCCCGCGCGGCGGCGTCGATGGCCAACGCGAGGGGTCCGGTGCGAAGATCGGCAAGAACGGTCATGTTGGTCACTCCGCAGGAGGGGTGGCGCGAACGGCGTGGCCGTTCAAAAGGCGGTCAAGGACGGCATTGGCATAAAGCCCGTTGGACAGGTGCACGCGCAGCCCCGCCGCCGCCGGATGGCCCGACCAGATCGGAAAGGTCGCCTGCGCCCAGGCCACGATCCCGAAGGTCAGCACCGCAAGCACGATCAGCGCCCATTCCAGAGGTCCCGGCGCGGGCGTCGCGGGCAACGTGCGCTCCGTCAGCCACTCCGCCCCGGTCTGGAGAGCGAAATACCCCCCCGCCGTCGCCACGGAGGCCACCGCCGTCCGCCGCGTCAGCGCCCGGGGCGCGGCATCGGCCAGCCCCTGCGCGATCAGGTAGGCCACGCCAAAGATCAGGATCGCGCCCAAGGCCAAGGCCTGCGGCGACTTGTCGGCGATCCCGAACAGGAGCCCCACCGCCGCATAGATCGCCAGCGCCGCACCAAAGGCCCGCGCCACCGCACGCCCGTCCGGTACCGCAACCGGGCCCGGCCTGCGGATCTTCGCCACGTTCTCCACGGCGTTGCCCGAGGAGAGGAAGGCATGCGCCTTGTAAAGCGAATGCGCCACGATGTGCAGCAGCGCCAGCGGCCAGAGGCCGAGCCCGCATTGCAGGATCATGAACCCCATCTGCGCCACCGTGGACCAGGCGAGCGAGGTCTTCACCGCGGGCTGCGTCAGCATCACGAGGCCCCCGAAGATCGCCGTGAAGCCGCCCACCATGACCAGCATCGCGAGCACCCCCGGCGCCAGCAGCATCACGTCCGCGAACCGGATGAGGAGGAAGCCCCCCGCATTGATGACCCCCGCATGAAGCAGCGCCGACACCGGCGTGGGCGTCTCCATCAGCTCCGTGAGCCAGCCATGCAGCGGGAACTGCGCCGACTTCAGCAGCGCCGCGAGCGCAAGGAACCCCGCCGCCCAGACGGCCTGCCCGGGTGCCACGCCGTCCTTCGCCGCCGCCAGGATCGCCGCGATCTCGCCCGTGCCGTAGCCCCAGGCCAGCAACCCCGCCGCGAGGAGCAGCGCCACGTCCCCGGCCCGCGCCGTGACCCACTTCTTCTGCGCCGCCCGCTGCGCCGCCACCCGCTCCGGGTAGAATAGCAGGAGCTTGTGGAGCGAGAGGCTCGTGGCGATCCAGGCGCCCACCAGTTGCACCAGCGTCCCCGCCGTCACCAGCATCAGTACCGCCGCGAGCGTCAGGCACATCCAGCCCGTGAACCAGCCCTGCCGCCCCTCCCCATCCAAGTAGGTCGCCGCGAACCGCAGCACGACCCAGCCGATGGAGGCCACGAGCAGGAACATCACCGCGCTCACCGCGTCGAGCCGCACCCCGATCCCCCAGCCGGGACTCGTCGCAGCCCCCTCCATCGCCAGAAGCACCGCCGAGCCTACCGCCACCGCAACGGCCAGCAGCGCGGCCCCCTCCGCAAGCCGCAAACCGCGTCGCGGGCGGAACCCCGGCCCGGCAAAGGCGGCCAGCGCGGCCAGGATCAGCGCGAGGGGCGCCAGAAGGGGGATCAGGGTAAGCAAGGTCGCCTCCGTGTTGCGGCGATCCCCCATCTAGCCGTTGCGTTACCCGGCTAAAAATACAATGTTCCGACCGAACCGTTCGATCAGATGAAACGATATGGCCGACCTCAACTACCTCCACCTGCGCTACTTCTGGGCCGTGGCCCATGACGGCAATCTCACCCGCACGGCGGAACGGCTGAACCTGTCGCAGTCGGCCCTATCCGTTCAGATCAAGAAGCTGGAGGAACGTCTCGGCCACGCCCTCTTCGAACGCCGCGGCCGCGCGCTCCACCTGACGGAGGCCGGGCGCATCGCCCTCGACCACGCCGACGCGATCTTCTCCACCGGCCAGGAACTCCTGGGCACCCTGCGCGAGGCCGGTCGCGCCCGCCACGCGCTCCGCATCGGCGCGCTCTCCACCCTGTCGCGCAACTTCCTGCTGGGGTTCCTTCGCCCCCTTCTGGGCCGCGCCGACCTCGACCTCGTCCTCCGCTCAGGGTCCGAGGCGGAGCTTCTGCGCGGCCTCGCCACCCTCAACCTCGACCTCGCCGTCATGGACCGCGCGCCGCCCCGCGACGCGAGCGCCCCCTACGTCTCCCACCGCCTCGCCGAACAGCGAGTCAGCCTCGTGGGCACCCCCGCTCTGGTGGGCCATGGCGAGACGTTTGAGTCCCTCCTCGCCACCCGCCCGGTGATCCTGCCCACGCAAGGAAGCGGCACCCGCACCGACTTCGACGCCCTGATGGACCGCCTGTCCCTGCGCCCCCAGATCGCGGCCGAGGTGGACGACATGGCCATGATGCGCCTCCTCGCCCGCGAAGGCGCGGGCCTCGCGGTCCTCCCCCCCATCGTGGTCAAGGACGAACTCGCCCAGGGCCTTCTCTTGGAGGCCGACCGCCTCCCCGGCATCATGGAAACCTTCCACGCCGTCACCATGGAACGGAAGTTCCCCAACCCCCTGGTCCGCGAACTCCTCGAAGCGCAACCGCCGCTCGCGTGACACGAAAAGGGCGGCCCCGCTGGACCGCCCCCTTCCATCACCCTTCAGGGCGTCACACGAACCACCAACGCTCCAGCGCCCGGAACCCGTCGAGCACCCAGTTCGCGCCCACCGTCTCCGGCGTGCCGAGCTTGTCCGACATCGCCATCGTGTAGTTGGAGAACATCGGGATCACGATGCCGCCCTCGTCGCGGACAAGGCGCTGCATCTCCGAATACATCTCCGCGCGCTTGGCCTCGTCCAGCTCGACCCGCGCCGCGACCAGCAGTTCGTTGAACCGCTCGTGATCCCAGAAGGTCTCGTTCCACTCCGCGCCCCGGGCGTAGGTGGTGGTGAACATCCAGTCCTCGGTCGGACGGGACCCCCAGTAGGTCGCCCCGAACGGCTTCACCATCCACACGTTCGACCAGTACCCGTCATCGGGCTCCCGCACGACGTTGAGGTTGATCCCCGCGGCCCGCGCCTTCTCGCTCCACAACAGCCCCGCGTCGATCGCGCCGCCGAAGGCCGCATCCGCGAGGTGGATGTCCACGTCGAGCGACTCCATCCCCGCCTGCTGGAGGTGCCACTTGGCCTTCTCCGGGTCGTACTCCCGCTGCTCGATGCTCGCGTCGTAGAAGCGGTTCATCGGGTTGATCGGATGGTCGTTCGCCACCGACCCGTAGCCCGACAGGATCTTGTCCACCAACTCCTGCCGGTCGATGGCCAGCTTCAGCGCCATCCGCACGTTGTTGTCCGAGAACGGCGCCGCCCGCGTGTCCATGGGGAAGCCGTAATGCTGCCCCCCGTTCAGCGACAGGATCTTCACGCCCGGCGCCCGCTCCAGCAACTTGACCGTGCCCAGGTCCACCTGGTCGATCACGTCCACCTGCCCCGACATCAGCGCGTTCTGCCGCGCCGCCGCATCGAGGATCGACAGAAGCTCGATGCTGTCGAACCAGGCCGAGTTCGGCTTCCAGTAGTTGGCAAAGCGCGTGGCCGTCGCCCGCACGCCCGGCTCGAAGCTTTCAAAGACGTAGGGCCCCGCGCCCACCGTCCCCAGCGGGTCCACCCGCCCGTCCTGCGACGGCATGATCGGGATGTGGTAGTCCGACAGGATCACCGGGAAGTCCGCATTGCCCGACGCCAGCGTGATGACGACCGTGTTCGGCCCGTCCGCCCGCATCTCCGTGATGGGCTCCACCAGCGACTTCACCGCCGAGGTGGAGGCCTCTCCGCGGTGATAGTCGATAGAGGCGATCACGTCCTCGGGCGTCAGCGTCCGCCCGTCGTGGAACTGCACCCCCTGCCGCAGCTGGAACGTCCAGGTCGCGGCATCCGGCGACGGCTCCCAGCTTTCCGCGATCTCCCCCACGAGCGAGCCGTCCGCCGCGACCTCCGTCATGAATCCGTGGAGCGCCTGGATGAAGACCTGCGTGAACACATGCTCCGCCACTCCGGGGTCGAGAGTGTCCGACGTGTTCCCATGCGCGATCCCCATGCGGAACACGCCGCCCCGCTTGGGCGCGGCCTGCGCCAGCGCGCGTGTCGCGCCCAAGGGGCCCATCGCCGCCGCGGCCCCCAAAGCGGCGCCTCCCCGCAGCATGCCGCGCCGGGTCAGGCCGCTCGTGCGGGGCCGGATAAGTCCTGTCATCGTGGTCTTCTCCCTGTGGATCGTCTTGTTGTTTGAAGCCGATCAAATCGCACGCAGCGCCACCGCGCAACAATTTCGCGCGTGATCTCGCGAAGTTGCGCCCGCAGCACGGCCTTGCCCACAACCCCCGCGCGCCCCTAGGCTTCCCCAGGGGGAGGATTCGTCATGCGATACGGCTTCGTGGGCCTCGGCCATCTGGGCGGCCACCTCGCCCAAAGCCTCCTGCGCGCGGGCCTGCCCCTCACCGTCCACGACCGCGACCGCGCGGCAGCCGCCCCCATCTCGCTGCCGGCGCGCTCTGGGCTGACGGCCCGGAGCTTCTCTCCCCCTGCGACGCGGTCCTGACCTGCCTGCCCTCCCCCGCCGCCTCCGAGGCCGTCCTCGCCCGCCTCGCCCCCGCCCTCTCCCCCGGCGCCACCTGGATCGAGATGTCCACGCTGGGCCGCGACGACATCCTCCGCCTCGCGGACCTCGCCGCCGCCCATGGCCTACGCACCCTGGAGGCCCCGGTCACCGGCGGCGTCCACCTCGCCGCGCGGGGCGAGATCACCGTCCTCGTTGGCGGCGACGCAGACCTCCTCGACCTCCACCGCCCCGCGCTCCAAGCCATGGGCCACCGGCTCTTCCACATGGGGCCGCTGGGCTCGGCGGCGGTCATCAAGGTCATCACCAACATGCTGGCCTTCATCCACCTCGTCGCGGACGGGGAGGCGCTGATGCTGGCCAAACGCGCCGGCCTCGACCTCGGCCAGGCGTGGGAGGCCATCCGCGCCTCCTCCGGCTCCAGCTTCGTCCACGAGACGGAGGGCCAGCTCATCCTGAACGGCAGCTACGACATCGCCTTCACCATGGACCTCGCGCTCAAGGACCTGGGCTTCGCCCTGGCCTTCGGGCAGGAGCACGGCGTCCCCCTCGACCTCGCCGCCCTGACAGAAGCCACCTTCGTCCGCGCCCGCAGCGCCTATGGCGGCGCGGCCCAGTCCACCCAGGTCGTCAAACTCCTCGAGGACGCCCTGGGCACCGACCTGCGCGCCCCGGGCTTCCCCGCGCGGCTCGACTAGTCACCCCTCGCGCACCGAAAGCCCGGCCCGCTCCTCTCTCGCGCGCATTCGCGCCTCCCGCGCGGTCATGCCCGCCTCGCGCCGGAACGCGCGAGAAAACGCCGACAGCGACCCGAACCCCGTCCGCAGCGCGACCTCGCCCAACGGCAGCGCCGTATCGGTCACCAGCCGCCGCGCCGCCAAGAGCCGCAGCCCCGCGTAATACGCCCCAGGCG
>CADCUU010000129.1 GCA_902805995.1 uncultured Rubellimicrobium sp. | reverse complement strand
GCGCGCGAGGCCCTTGCCAACCGGGCGGGCCGCGACCTCGACCATCTGGTCCGCGGGATCGAACTCGCCCTGGCGCTCCTCGACGACCCCTGACCCCTTCCCTCCGCCGCGGCCTCCCGCCATGGTCCGGCCCGGGCAGGACAGGCAGGCCGATGCGCGCATCCCTCTTCTCCGCCGCGCTGGTCGCGGCACTCGTGGGCTTCGGCTCGACCATCGCGCTCGTTCTGGCGGCGGCGGCAGCCGTCGGCGCCACGCCCGAACAGACCGCCTCCTGGGTCCTCGCCGTCAGCCTCGCCAAGGCCATTGGCAGCGCGGGCCTGTCGATCTGGGCGCGGATGCCCATGGTGCTGGCCTGGTCCACGCCCGGCGCGGCGCTCGTGGCCGCCACCGAGGGCCTGAGCATGGAGGAAGCCACCGGCGCCTTCGTCCTCGCGGGCCTCCTCATCGCGGCCATGGGCCTGATCCGCCCCCTGGGCCGCCTCGTGGCGATGATCCCCGACGCCATCGCCGCCGGGATGCTGGCCGGGGTCCTCCTCCCCTTCGTGCTGAAGCTCGCCCCCGCCGCCCTCGACGCGCCAACGCTGGTCCTGCCCATGGTCGCGGCCTTCGCCATCGTTCGCCTCGGCAACCCCGCCTGGGCCGTTCTCGCCGCCCTGGCCCTGGGCCTCGCCCTCGCCTTCCTGACCGGGGCCGCCCATGCGCCCGATGTCGCGGGCCTCCCCGGCCTCACCTTCATCCGCCCGGACTTCGACCCGACCGTCGCTGTGGGCTTCGCGATTCCCCTAGCCCTCGTCACCATGGCGAGCCAGAACCTCCCCGGCTTCGCCACCCTCCGCGCCGCGGGCTACGAGCCCCCCGTCAGCGCGGCCCTCACCACCACGGGCCTTCTCTCGGCGGGCAGTGGCCTCTTCGGGGCCCACCCCGTCAGCATGGCCGCGATCACCGCCGCGATCTGCCTGGGCGACGACGTCCACCCCGACCGGAGCCAGCGCTGGAAGGTTGGCCTCGCCTATGCCGGGTTCTGGCTGGCGCTGGGGCTGGCCTCCCCCCTCGTCATCGCAGCCATTGCGGCACTGCCCCCCGCGCTGGTCGCTGGCGTCGTCGGCATCGCACTCCTCGGTCCGCTCACCGGCGCGCTCACCGGGGCCATGACGCCGCCCGCGACCCGCACGCCCGCCGTCGTCACGCTGGCCGTCACCGCGTCCGGCGTCGCGGCCTTCGGCGTGGGCGCGGCCTTCTGGGGGCTCCTCGCCGGACTCGCCTTCCACCTCCTCGACTTGGCCAAGCTCAGGCGCGCTCGTCCTTCGGCGAATCCATGACGATGTAGCTGGTGATCGACCGCACCGAGGGCACCGTCCCCAGCACCTCCGTATGAAAGGTCTTGTAGGCCGCGAGGTCCCGCGCCTCGACCCGGAGGAGATACTCGAACGCCCCCGCGATGTTGTGGCACTCCGCCACCTCCGGCGCCGCCGCCATCGCCGCCTCAAAGCCCTTCTGCGCGGCCTTGGTGTGCTCGCTCAGCCCCACGGCCACATAGACGACATAGCCCCGCCCGACCTGCGCCGGATCCAGCACCGCCCGGAATCCCCGGATCACGCCCCGCCGCTCCAGTTCCTGCACCCGCCGCAGCGTGGCCGAGGGCGACAGACCCACCCTCTCCGCGAGGGCGAGGTTCGACAGCCGCCCGTCACGCCGGAGCTCGCGCAATATCCGCTGATCGATGGCGTCCAGATCCGTCATGGATTGCAGGGATAACCCTGATCCGCGCAACTTCGCAACAACTCGCCCCATACTTACGCCTAGACTGCGGCGCATCCTGATCCCGGTGCCCAAGATGACGACCCTCGACCTCCTCCCCGCCCTGATCGGCTTCGCCTTCGTCTCCTCCATCACGCCGGGGCCCAACAACCTCATGCTGATGGCTTCAGGCGCGAATTTCGGCCTGCGCCGGACACTCCCGCACATGCTGGGCGTGGGAATCGGCTTCACGGCGATGATCGTCGCCGTGGGCCTGGGCTTGAACCAAGTCTTCACCGCCCTGCCCTGGGCCCATCTCGCGCTCGAGATCTTCGCGGTCGCCTATCTCCTCTGGCTCGCTTGGAAGATCGCCACCGCCGCCCCAAAAACGCCCGAGGCGCAGGCCGCCGCGCGCCCGATCACCTTCTGGCAGGCCGCGGCGTTTCAGTGGGTCAACCCCAAGGCCTGGATGATGGTGATCTCCGCCCTCACCTTCTACGCCGCCGACCAGAGCCTCGCCGCAGTCCTCCTCGTCGCCGCCGTCTTCGGCGCGATCAACCTCCCCTGCATCTCCGTCTGGACCGTCCTGGGGCAGGAGATGCGGCGCGTCCTGACCTCCCCCGCCCGGCTCCGCGCCTTCAACTGGACCATGGCCGCGCTCCTGATCCTGTCGCTCTGGCCGATCCTCAAGGCGTTCTGATCGGCAGTCAGGCCTGGACGTAGACCAGCCGGACCACGTCCTCGCCCATCTCTTCGCTGGACCTCAGGCGCAGCGGCGTCCGGGGTCCCGTAAAGAACGGCGAGCCGGAGCCGAGCACGACGGGGTGAAGGTAGATCCGATATTCGTCGATCAGGCCCAGTTCCGTCAGGCTCCCCGCCAGACCCGGACCCGCGATGTCGATCTCGCCCTCATGCTCCGCCGTCAGCCGGGCGACCACGGCCTTGAGGTCCGTCCCGACAAGGGTCGCATTGGGGCCGACCGAATCCAGAGTTCGCGAGACGACCCACTTGGGCGACTTGCGCCAGGCCGCGGCGAACTCGCGCTCCGTTTCGTCGAACTCGGGCCGTTCGTCGTCCCAGTAGCGCATGATCTCGTACATCCGGCGGCCATAGAGGCTGCCTGACAGCCCGGCGACATGGTCGATGAAGTGCCGGAACAGCCCGGGACCGGGCATGAACCCCTTATGATCGACATAGCCGTCGAGCGACTGGTTCATGCTGAAGACGAACGTCGCCATGTTGGTTTGTCTCCATAAAAGCGTGGGCTCCTCCGGCGAGGGCCCTGCGCACAGCCGACACCCGACAACTCTTTCACGCAAGCCGTGGCAAGATGGTCAAGCTCAAGCGTTCCGTTCCGGACCACGCAACGTTCGTTGGCCTAAGAACCCGTTAATCCTTTTGCCGCATCCTCGCCCTATCACCGTCAGGAGCGAGTCATGTCCACCGGACCTAAAGCCCCCGCCTCAGAACGGCACGTCGTCGCTGCCGTCCCCCGCGAGGGTGAGGAAGCTCGCCACGACCTTCTTCTCGCCCGCTTTCTCGAAGGCCACGTCGAGCTTGTCGCCCTCCGCCCCCGTGACGCGGCCGTAGCCGAACTTCTGATGGAACACCCGGTCGCCAAGGGTGAACGCCGACACGGCAGACGCGTCGATCGTGATCCCCCGCCCCTCGACAGGCTGCCGCAGGGGCCGGACCTGCGCCTTGGCCTGCAATCGCCGCCACCCGGGCGAGGCATAGACATCCGCCCGCGCCGCCCGGTTCATGAGGTCCGATGCCTCCGTCGCCTGCAACACGGGGCTCGCGTTCATCGCCATTCCGGCGGCCCCATAACCCCCGCCGTAAAGGCCGGGCGGGGTCAGCACCTCCACATGGTCCTTGGGCAGCTCGTCGATGAAGCGCGAGGGCAGCGACGACTGCCACTGCCCATGCACCCGCCGGTTCCCCGCAAAGGTGATCGTCGCCACCCGCTCCGCCCGCGTCAGGCCCACATAGGCAAGCCTGCGCTCCTCCTCCAACCCCTTGAGGCCTCCCTCGTCCAGCGACCGCTGCGACGGGAACAGCCCATCCTCCCAGCCGGGCAGGAACACCGCCGGGAATTCCAGCCCCTTGGCGGCGTGGAGCGTCATGATCGAGACCTTCTCCTCCCCGTCCTCGGAGGCGTTGTCCATCACCAGCGCCACGTGCTCCAGGAACCCCTGGAGCGAATCGAACTGCTCCAGCGCCTTCACGAGTTCCTTAAGGTTCTCGAGCCGGCCCGACGCGTCCGGCGACTTGTCGGCCTTCCACATCGCCGTGTAGCCCGATTCGTCCAGGATCATCTGGGCCAGCTCCACGTGCGTGTCGGCCTCCTGCACGACCTGCCGGTGCCAGCGCTCCATGGCCTCGACAAAGACGCGCAGCTCGCCCCCGCCCTTGCCCGAAAGCAGCCTGCTCTCCACCGCAATCCGCGCGCCATCGAGCAGCGACACCCGGTTCTGCCGCGCGCAGACCTGGATCGTCTGGATCGCCTTGTCGCCCAGGCCCCGCTTCGGCGTGTTCACGATCCGCTCAAAGGCGAGGTCGTCGTCAGGGCTGACCGCGAGCCGGAAATACGCCATCGCGTCCCGGATCTCCTGCCGCTCGTAAAAGCGCGGGCCGCCGATCACGCGGTAGGGCAGCCCGATGGTCAGGAACCGGTCCTCGAAGCTCCGCATCTGGTGGGACGCGCGTACGAGGATCGCGATCCCGTCGAGGCCCATCCGGTCCATGCCGCGGGTGCCCCGCTGCATCGCCTCGATCTCCTCGCCGATCCAGCGCGCCTCCTCCTCGCCGTCCCAGTGGCCAATCAGGCGGACCTTCTCACCCTCGCCCAGCGCGGTCCAAAGCTGCTTGCCCAGCCGCCCCTTGTTGGCGGCGATCACCGACCCGGCGGCGGCCAGGATGTGCGGGGTGCTGCGGTAGTTCTGCTCCAGCCGGATCACCTGCGCGCCGGGGAAGTCCGTCTCGAAGCGCAGGATGTTGCCCACCTCGGCGCCGCGCCAGCCATAGATCGACTGGTCGTCGTCGCCCACGCAGCAGACGTTCCGGTGCGCCTGCGCCAGAAGCCGCAACCACATGTACTGCGCGATGTTGGTGTCCTGGTACTCGTCCACGAGGATGTAGCGGAACCAGCGCTGGTACTGCGCGAGCACGTCCTCATGGGTGCGGAAGATCGTGATCATGTGCAGGAGCAGGTCGCCGAAATCGACGGCGTTGAGGTCCCGCAGCCGGGCCTGATACGCCGCATAAAGATCCACGCCCTTGTGGTCGAAGGCCGCTACATCCACTGCCGGGACGTTCCCCGGCGTCACGGCCTTGTTCTTCCAGCCGTCGATGATGTGGGCCATCGTCCGCGCGGGCCAGCGCTTCTCGTCGATCCCCGCCGCGTTGATGAGCTGCTTCAGGAGACGCACCTGATCGTCGGTGTCGAGGATCGTGAAGTTCGACCGCAGGCCCACCAGCTCCGCGTGCCGGCGCAGAAGCTTCACGCAGATCGCGTGAAAGGTGCCGAGCCAGGGCATCCCCTCCACCGCCTCGCCCACCATCCGGCCCACGCGGTTGCGCATCTCCCGCGCGGCCTTGTTGGTGAAGGTGACAGCCAGGATCTCGTTCGGGCGCGCCCGCCCGGTCGTCAGCAGATGCGCGATCCGCGCCGTCAGGGCCTTGGTCTTGCCCGTCCCTGCCCCTGCGAGCATCAGCACGGGCCCGTCCAGCGCCTCCACCGCCGCGCGCTGCGCGGGGTTGAGATCGTCGAGATAGGGCGCACGGGGCATCGCCGCCGCCATGGCGAGGCGCGAAAGAGGCAGGTCGGGATCGCTGGGCATGCTCATGGGCGGGGAACATAATGCGGCCCCGCCATCAATGGAAGCTCCCGTTCGCGTTATGTTCCGTGAGCCGTCGTGAAGTGCGGACGTTAACCACTCCTGAACCTTTCCCGGCGATAGCTGCACCCGGCATGGGCAGGGGGCCGACGATGGCGGGGATCAATTCGAACCGGACGATACGCAGCCTCCTGCTCTGGGCAGCCCCGACCCGTTCCCTGGTCATCGTCGCGCTCGCGGGCTCCCTTTCCGCAATGGTCGCCTTTGCCCCTACGCCATTGGCCGAGCGTCTCATCGAGGTCGGCACCCGCGACTCGGCGATGATGTACGAGGCGCGGATCCTCCGCGAGTTCACGGCGGGCGGGGCTACCTTCCCACGGGCAGCCTGTCCGAAAGCGACCGCATGGCCCCGCGCTGCATCCCCGGCACGACGCGATCCCCCAGGAGCTGATCCGCGCCGCCGACGAGGCGCTTCACGAGGCCAGGGCCCGCGGGCGCAATCAGGTGGTCCTCGCCGCGACCGCGGGCCGCCTGCCGCCGGCCCTGTCCAGCCCGCCCCGGCCCGCCGGCATATCTCGGGACCCGTCAGCCGACCTGCGCAGCATGGCCGATGTCGGACGGCCACAGGCGGCAGCAAGCGTCGCGGACCCATGTCGGCGGCCGGTCTGACTCGTGTCGAGTCGCGGCGTCCCGTCCCATCCGCGGGCTTCTCTTCGGCCAGCCTTCATGAGGCCGCCGAAATCCGGATCGGGCTCCAGCGCGGACGGCACAGCGTCCCCTGAGTCACGACAACACCCATGCCCCAAAACCGCACCTTGCGCCGCATCGCGGCATGCCTAAGGTGCATGCGTTCAAGCGGAGCCTGCCCATGCCCGAATTCAAGAAGATCCTGATCGCCAACCGCGGCGAGATCGCCATCCGCGTGATGCGGGCCGCGACCGAGATGGG
>CADCUU010000128.1 GCA_902805995.1 uncultured Rubellimicrobium sp. | reverse complement strand
GTCTGGATCCCGGCCTTCGCCGGGATGAGTCCAATGCGCCTAGGCGCCTCGGCTCACTTCAGCTCTACGGTCGCTCCGGCTTCCTCGAGGCGCTTCCTGAGCTCCTCGGCTTCCGCCTTGTTCACGCCTTCCTTGACGGCCTTGGGAGCGCCTTCGACAAGCGCCTTGGCCTCGCCCAGGCCGAGCTGCGTGATCGCGCGCACTTCCTTGATGACGTTGATCTTCTTGCCGCCGTCGTTGACGAGGATGACGTCGAACTCGGTCTGCTCTTCGGCGGCCGGAGCGGCGGCGCCGCCACCGGCGGGACCTGCAACCGCGACAGCGGCAGCGGCCGAAACGCCCCAACGCTCTTCGAGAGCCTTGGCGAGGTCGGCGGCTTCAAGGACGGTCAGCTCCGAAAGCTGGTCTACGATGGAATTGATGTCTGCCATTTTATGTCTCCAAAAATATCGAAAAATCGAAAGATGTTATGCGTCTTCCTTCGCCGCATAGGCGCCGAACACGCGTGCAAGCATCGCTCCCGGCTCGCTCACCGTGCGAGCGATCTTGGTTGCCGGCGCTTGCACCAGGCCAATGATCGTTGCGCGCAGCTGATCGAGCGAGGGAAGCTCGGCGAGCGCCCTTACTCCGTTGACGTCGAGAAGCGTGTCGCCCATCGCGCCGCCCACGATTTCGAACCTGTCGTTCGTCTTCGCGAAGTCGACGGCCACCTTTGCGGCCGCGACCGGATCGGCGGACGTTGCGAGCGCCGTCGGCCCCGTCAGCATATCGCCGATCGGTGCGTAGGTAGTGCCCTCCACGGCAATGAGCGTGAGCGTGTTCTTGGCCACCTTGAACCGCGCGCCGGCGTCCCGCATCCTGATCCGCAAGTCGGTGGACTGTGCCACCGTCAGGCCGAGATTGCGGGTGATCACGACCACCGCCGTCTCGTTGAACGTCTGCTTCAGCTCGGCGACGGCTTCGGCCTTTTGAGCTCTATCCATGCCATACTCCAAAAATCCCATCGAAGTGGTACTTCGATGAGGACCCAAATACTCGCGCAGGCAGAAGCCTGTACGAGGTGACTTGTCCGTGATGGGGAGAATGACGGCCTGGAGAACAGGCAGACCCGGGCGCGTGAGCGCACCGGTGAAACTCTTCCCCGTCTAGGCTGGAAATTAAGAGGGCCCAA
>CADCUU010000127.1 GCA_902805995.1 uncultured Rubellimicrobium sp. | reverse complement strand
CCTCTTGCCCCAGCCTTTCCAGCGGGACGCGGTATCGGATCTCGACCCCCTGCTCGCGCAAGCGCGCCACGGCGGGGTCGATGAGGGCGTCTCCCAGCCCTGCGGGCGCGAGGACGGGACGGCAGGCCTCCTCCCCCCGGAAGAAGCTGCGGAGGAGGGCCGCGCGCAGCAGGGCGGCGGAGCCGCGCTCCGGTCCCATGTTGAGCACTGCGGTCGTCATGGGCTCCCAGAAGGATCGCCACATGGGGCCGCGGTCGCACACCGCTTGGCCCACGGTCCGCCCCTGCCCCGCCGTCAGGAGACCGGCCACGCCCCGGAGCGCGGCGAGCTGGCTCACGCCGGGCGGACGGGCGTCGGCGCGCAGGCTACCCAGGGGCGTGCGGGGCACCCGGACGGTCCAGCGGGCACCGGAGGTGAGGTCGGCGAAGGGAAAGGCGGCGTCGGGCAGCGTGCGGAGGAGATGGGCCGCGCCTATCCGTCGGGCGTGATCAAGCACGGCGGCGTTGCCGGACAGGATCAGATGGTTGCCGTTGTCAATCCGGCAGCCGAGCACGGCGTCGTGGAAGCTTCGGCAGCGCCCGCCGGGTTTGGGCGAGGCTTCGTGCAGGGTGACGCGGACCCCGCCCTGGACGAGGTCGAGCGCCGCCGCGAGGCCCGCGAGGCCCGCCCCGATGACATGGACATGGGGCCTCACCGCCGGACGAGTCCCCCCGCCGCGCAGGCGATGCCGTCCGCGGCCTTGCGCCAGCCGGGGCGGCGCTCGGGCGGGCGGGTCCAGTCGGCCTCCATCTGTTCGAGGAGCTTTTCGTAGGGACCCATCATGACAAGGGCGGGCAGGATGCGCGTCCAGGCATGCCCCCGGGCGGCAGCTCGGGCGCGATGGAACTGGGTCCGCGCCTTGAGGCCCAGGAGCCTTCGTGCTTCGGGCAAGGCGGGGTGGCGGAAGGCCAGGTCGGGATCGGCGGGCACCCCCGTGGCAAGAAGGACCGTCGCGGGCAGGTAGAGGCGGCCAAGGCCCGCATCCTCCTCCACGTCGCGAAGGATGTTGGTGAGCTGCATCGCACGGGCCAGCGACAGGGCGAAGCGGCGCGACGGATCCCCCTGCCACGCGCCGAAGACGCGCATGGACAGGAGCCCCACGGCCCCCGCCACGCAGCGGACATAGCGTTCGAGCCGCTCCGGGCTGGGCGCGACCATGCCCTCGGCATCCATGGTCATGCCTTCGAGGATCAGGTCGAACTCGTGCCGGGGCAGCGAATAGCGAGCGGCGGCGCGGGCCAGCTCTTCGCCGACGGGGGTGAGGGGCGCCTTGCGGAAGACGCGGTCGATCTCCTCGGACCAGACCGCGATCTGGTCACGCTTCTCGCCGGGCGCGCCGGCGCCGTCGGCAATGTCGTCCACGATGCGGCAGAAGGCATAGACGGCAAAGATCGCTTCGCGGCGGCGGCGGGGCAGCACGCGCATCCCGGTCGCGAAGGAGGACCCCGCCTCGGTCACGATGCGGCGCACCTCCTGCCGGGGGCCGAAGCCCGACAGGGCGGGCAGCGCGGTCAAGCCCCCTCCTCCCGCAGGAGGCGCGGCGCGGCGCGGGGGCCGAGCGCCGTCCAGAGGCCGACAGCGCCTGCGCGGACGAAGTCGGCGCGCGACGGCGCCACCCGTCCGGCGAGCGGGTCGCCGCCGCGCAGCCGTGCCGAGAGACGCCGGGCGAGCCAGAGGATCGTTGCCGCTTCCGCCGCGAGGCGGCGCGAGCCCAGGGCGGAGGGCAGCCCCCGCGCACCGTCGAGCATCGCGTCGCAGCGGTCGAGAGCGCGGTCCACGCAGCGGCGCAGCCCCGGCGACATCGCTTTCGCTTCCAGATCGGCGAGGGACACCCGTTCCTCCTCCATCCAGACCAGCGGCAAGTAATGGCGGCCCATCAGCAGGTGATCGGCCTTGAGATCTTGGAGATGGTTCAGGACCTGAAGGGCCGTGCAGAGCCGGTCCGAGAGGGGCCAGGCCTCACGGTCCTCCCCATGAAGGTCGAGGAGGAAGCGGCCCGCGGGGTTCGCGGAATCCTCGCAGTAGGCGAGGAGGTCGTCCCAAGTGGCGCAGGCCTCGTTCCTGGCGTCCCTGCGAAAGGCGTGCAGAAGCTGGCGGGCGTGACGCAGAGGCTCGGGCCGGTTCAGCGCATGAAGGGCAAAAGCCTGGGGCGCGCCGGTCGAATCGCCGCTCAGCCCCGCCTCGAAAAGGTCGAGAGCCTGCAGCTTGTCGCCAGCGGAACGGGCCGGATCGTCGGCCACGTCATCGGCATCGCGGGCCACGCGGTAGAACGCGGCCACGACCTGTCGCAGGTCGCTCCGAATCAAGAGGGAGCCCACCGGGAAATTTTCGCGTGTCGTCATGCGAGCGGCCGTCCGAGCGGCGATTTTTCTTGGTGACGGGCACGCATCGCGATTTAGTTCGCTCCGTTGGGGCGGCAGGGGACCATACCCCTGCGCGACACAATGGGACGCAACGGTGATTTGGCAAACGAAAAGCGCGCAATTGGCGGCGGCGATCCTGATGACGGCAGGTCCGGCGATGGCGGCTGACCTGCGGATCGAGGTTTCGGGCCTGAGGAACACGAACGGCACGGTCTATGCCGCCGTCTGCCTTGAGGACCAGTTCCTGCAACCTGCCTGCACCTATTTCGGCAGCGCGGCCGCGTCGTCGGGCGTGGTGACGGTGACCAACGTGCCGCCCGGGACCTATGCCGTGCAGGTCGTCCATGACGAGAACGACAACCGCGAACTCGACCGCCCGGGTCTTCTTCCGACCGAGGGAATGGGCTTTTCGCGCGATGCGCCGATGCGGTTCGGGCCTCCGCGCTGGGACGACGCCCGCTTCGACCTGACCGAGGCCGGGGCCACCGTGCCCCTGACGATGAGGTATTTCCAATGAAGCTCGCCCGGCGACGAGGCGCGCCCCGCGGGCGCAGGGTCGTGGTGATCGGGGCAGGTCCCGGCGGACTGGCCTCTGCGATGCTCGCCCGCGCGGCCGGGGCCGATGTGACGGTGCTGGAGCGAGCGCCCCAGGTGGGCGGGCGCACGGCGGCCATCGAGCAGGACGGCTTCACTTTCGACACCGGGCCGACCTTCTTCCTCTATCCCCAGATCCCGCGAGAGATCTTTGCCGCCTGCGGCTTCGACTTCGACGAGATGGTGCCCATGGCCCGGCTCGACCCGATGTACCGGCTGCGCTTCGAGGATGGGCGGACCTTCGACGCGACCGCCGATGTGGAGCGGCTCAAGGCCGAGGTCGCGCGGATCGACCCGGAGGACGCCAAGGGTGTGGAGCCCTACCTTGCCGCGAACCTCGCCAAGTTCGAGGCGTTCCGCCCCGTCCTCCAGAAGCCGTTCCTGAACATGGGCGCCTTCATCGACATCGACATGGTCCGCGCTTTGCCCCATCTGCGCCCCTGGGCCACGGTGGACGCGGACCTGAAGCGCTGGTTCCGGCATCCCGACACGCGGCTCGCGTTTTCGTTCCAGTCGAAATACCTGGGCATGTCGCCTTTCAAGTGCCCGTCGCTGTTCACGATCCTCGCGCATATCGAATACGGGCACGGGGTGTTTCACCCCATCGGCGGCTGCAACGCCATCCCGCGCGCCATGGCGACGGCGCTGGACCGGATGGGCGTGGACATCCGCCTCAACGAGCCCGTCGAGGAGATGATCTTTGAGGGCCGACGGGCGACGGGCGTTCGGACGCCGCAGGGAACCTATGGGACCGACGCCGTCGTGGTGAACGCCGATTTCGCTCATGCCATGAAGACCCTCGTCCCGGACCGCCTGCGTCGGCGCTGGACGGACACCAGGATCGACGCGAAGAGCTACTCCTGCTCCACCTTCATGCTCTACCTCGGGGTGGAGGGGAGCTTCCCGGAACTCGCCCACCACACGATCTTCCTAAGCCGTGATTACGAGCGCAACATCCGCGAGATCGAGGACGGCCTAGCGCCGGCAGAGCCCTCCATCTACGTCCAGAACGGCTCTGTGACGGACCCGACGCTCGCCCCGCCCGGCCATTCGGCGCTGTATGTGCTGGTACCCGTGGGCAACCTCGCTACCGGGACGGACTGGCGGGCCATCGCCGCCCCCTACCGCGAGGCAGTGCTCGACCGGCTGACCGCCATCACGGGACGGGACCTGCGCCCCCTTATCCGGACGGAGCGGATGGTTGCCCCGCACGACTGGCAGGACAGCGGCATCCATCTGGGCGCGACCTTCAACCTCGCGCATAACCTCGGCCAGATGCTGCATCGCAGGCCACGCAACCGGTTCGAGGATCTGGACGGCGTCTACCTCACCGGCGGCGGCACCCATCCGGGGAGCGGCTTGCCCACGATCTTCGAATCGGCACGGATTGCCACGAAGCTCCTGGCGAAGGACATTGGACTCAATGCGGACCGGGTGCCCGAAAGCGCCCTGGGCACCGCGATGACGGAGGCTGCGGAATGAGCAAGGTCGGCATCATCGGCGGGGGCCTCGGCGGACTGGCCTCGGCCTGCACGCTGGCGGCGCGGGGGCACAAGGTCACGCTCTTCGAGAAGAACGCCTGGCTCGGCGGCAAGGCCGCGGTGCTGGAGGAAGGCGGCTTCCGCTTCGACATGGGCCCCACGATCCTGACCATGCCGCGGGTGCTGGAGCGCATCTTTGCCGAGGCCGGGCGGGATATCTCGGACTACCTCGACCTGCGGCGGCTCGACCCGCAGTGGCGCTGCTTCTACGACGACGGCACGGTCCTCGACCTGAGGGACGACCCGGCCGAGGCGCGCAACGCCGTCGCCCAGCTTTCGGCGCGCGACGCCAAGGGCTTCGACGACTTCATGGCAGTGGCCAAGCGGCTCGCGGACGTGTCCGACCGGTTCTTCTTCTGGAGGTCCGTGGAGGACCTCAAGGACACGATGAACCTCAAGGCGAACATGAGCCTCAGCACGCTGTCGGACGTGCTGTCCCTGCGGATGCACCGCACCGTCGCGGGCCAGATCAAGAGGAACGTGGCCGACCCCCGCGTCCGGCAGATGCTGGAGCACTTCATCCAGTACGTGGGCTCCTCGCCCTTGGGGGCCCCCGCCGTGCTGTGCGGCATCGCGCAGATGCAGCTCGGCGAAGGCGTCTGGTACCCGATGGGCGGCACCCGCGCGGTCCCCGTGGCGCTGACCCGGCTTGCGGAGGAGCTGGGCGTGGACTTCCGCACCGGCGTGGACGTGACCCGCATCCACACCGAGGGCGGACGCGCCACGGCCATCGTGACGGCCGAGGGCGAGCGCATGGCCTTCGACCGGATCGTGTCCAACATGGATTCGGTGCGCACCTACCGCGAGCTGGTGGGGGGCAGCGCCTGGGACGACTTTTCCAAGGGCCGCAAGCGCGAGGCGGCCTGTTCGGGCGTGGTGCTCTATCTCGGGCTCCGCAAGGCGTACGACCATCTGGCCCACCACAACTTCGTCTTCTCCCGCGATCCGGAGGAGGAGTTCGGCGCGATCTACGACAAGGGCGAGCCCGCGCCCGACCCCACCGCCTACATCGCCGCGCCCGCGCGGACGGAGCCCGGCGTGGCCCCCGAAGGCGGCGAGGCGCTCTATATCCTCGTGCACACGCCCTATCTGCGCGACCGGCACGACTGGTCGAAGATGCTGCCCCAGTACCGCCGCACGATCCTCGACAAGCTCGCCCGCGCCGCGGGGATGGGCGACATCGAGGAGCGGATCGTGGTGGAGCGGACGCTTACGCCTCAGGACATCCATGACCGCTACAAGGTGCTGAACGGGGCGATCTACGGGCTCGCCTCGCATGGCAAGGTGCTTGGGGCGTTCAAGCCGGGGAACCGCTCGCGGCAGGTGCAGGGGCTCTACCTCGCGGGGGGCTCGGCCCATCCGGGGCCGGGGATGCCCATGGCGCTGATGTCGGGCTGGATCGCGGCCGACACACTGCATCAGGACGCGACCGCCAACGCCCCGGTCGCCGCCGAGTGAGCGCGGCCCGACAGGCGGCCCCGGACCCGGTGGCCCTGCGCCACCCCGGGACGGTCCGCTTCTTTGCCGCGATCATGGCACGGCAGATGGCGGCGTCCTTCCGGGCGGTCCGGCTGGCGAGGCCGGGTCTCCCGGATCTGCCGCCCGACCGGCCGCTGGTCGTCTACTCCAACCACCCCTCCTGGTGGGACCCGGCCTTCGTGATCGTCCTGCATCCCCGGTTGTTCCCTGATCGGGAGGGCTATGGCCCGATCGATGCGGCAATGCTGGAGCGCTACGGCTTTTTCCGCAGGATCGGGATGTTCGGCGTCGATCAGGAGTCGCGCCAGGGGGCGGCGCGCTTCCTGTCCACCTCGCGCAGGGTCCTGTCCGATCCGCGCCGGATGCTCTGGGTCACGGCGCAGGGCCGCTTCGCCGACCCGCGCGAACGCCCCCTCGCGCTGCGTCCCGGCGTCGCGCATCTCATGGCCCGCATGCCCGAGGCCGTGGCTCTGCCCCTCGCGCTCGAATATCCGTTCTGGAGCGAGAAGCGCCCCGAGGCGCTGGCCTGCTTCGGCCCGCCGCTCGACGGCGGTGACGGGGGCGAT
>CADCUU010000126.1 GCA_902805995.1 uncultured Rubellimicrobium sp. | reverse complement strand
TGACGGTTGGCATGATCCCCTTCGTGGGCATCGTGGTGCCGAATGTCGCGAGCCGCCTCATGGGGGACAACCTGCGCGCGACGCTGCCCGGGGTGGCGCTCCTGGGCGCCCTGTTCGTCCTGGCCTGCGACCTGCTGGGGCGCGTGATCCGGCATCCCTACGAGATCCCCGTAGGCACCGTCTTCGGCGTGTTGGGGGCGGTCGTCTTCCTTGTCCTTCTGCATGGCAGGCCGGCCCGTGCTGGATAAGCGGCTCCTCGCGCTGGGCCTTGTCCTGACGCTCCTCTGCGCCGCGTTTCTGACGCTCGGGGCGCGCGGGGATTGGGGCTTCGTGCTCGCCTATCGGGGCACCAAGCTCGCGGCCCTCCTCCTTGTGGGGGTGGCGGTCGCGGTCGCGACGGTCCTGTTCCAGACGGTGAGCGGCAACCGCATCCTGACGCCTTCCATCATGGGGTTCGACGCGCTGTTCGTTCTCTTGCAGACGAGCCTCGTCTTCGCCCTTGGGGGCGTGGGCGCGGCCGCCCTGCCCGCAGCGCTTCGCTTCTCTCTCGAATTCGGGCTGCTTCTCGGCGGTGCGCTCCTTCTGTTCGGCACGCTGCTGGGCTCGGGGCGAACGGACCTGCACCGGATGGTCCTGACGGGCATCATCCTGGGCGTGCTGTTCCGCAGCCTTGCGGGGTTCCTGCAGCGCCTGATCGACCCCAACGACTTCGTCGTGGTCCAAGCGAGCTCGTTTGCGAGCTTCGGCGCGGTGGATGGCGATCTCCTGGGCCTTGCCGCCGGGCTGTCCACCCTCGCACTCTTGGGCACATGGAGCCTGCGTCACCGGCTCGACGTGCTGGCCCTGGGGCGCGACCATGCGATCAGCCTCGGCGTCGATCACCGCCGCTCGGTGCTCCTGGTCCTCGTCCTCGTCGCGGCGCTCGTCAGCGTGTCCACGGCGCTTGTGGGGCCCGTCACCTTCTTCGGCCTTCTTGTCAGCGCGCTCGCGCATCTCGTCATGCGGACGCATCGCCACGCGTCGCTCCTGCCGGCTGCGGCCCTCGTGGCGGGGATCGTCCTCGTGGGCGGGCAATTCGTGGTCGAGCGGCTCCTGGGCCTTGCCGCCACTCTCAGCGTCGTGGTCGAGTTCCTGGGCGGTCTGGCCTTCCTGTACCTTGTCCTGCGGAGACCTGTGCGATGATCCAGATCGACGGCGTGGGCCATTCCATCGGCGGCGAGACCATCCTTTCGGATGTGACGATGTCCCTTCCCAAGGGGGGCGTCACGGCCCTGATCGGACCCAACGGCGCGGGCAAGTCCACGCTCCTCGGCCTCATGGCGCGTCTCCAGCCGCTCCAGACCGGGCGCATCCGCTTCGACGACCTGGATGTCGCGCGCACACCCACGGCGCGATTGGCCCTCAAGCTCGCGATCCTGCGGCAGGAGATGCCGCTCGGCACACGGCTCACGCTGCGCGACCTCGTGGCCTTTGGCCGCTTTCCGCATCACCGGGGGCGGCCCGCACCGCAGGACCGCGCCAAGGTCGAGGACGCCTTGGCTCTCTTCGGCCTTGGGGACCTGGCGCACCGCTACACCGGCGAGGTCTCGGGCGGGCAGCGCCAGCGCGCCCTTGTGGCCATGACCTTCGCGCAGGAGACGGACTACCTCCTGCTGGACGAGCCCCTGAACAACCTCGACATGGCCCATGCGCGCCATCTGATGCGGACCCTGCGGGAGGTGGCCGACCGGCATGGGCGCACCGTCGTGGTCGTGCTGCACGAGGTGAACTACGCCGCCGCCCATGCCGACCGGATCGTCGCCCTGAAGGACGGGCGCCTGGCCTTCGAAGGCCCCCCTGGCGAGGTCCTGACGGCCGAGCGGCTCAGTGCCCTTTATGGCACCTCGGTTGCCGTTCGTGACGTCGAAGGGCGGCCCGTGGCGCTGCATTATGCTTGAAGCTGCCGCCGTTCGACGGATCCGGGCGCCTTGCTCGTTCAACAGCAGGCCACGTTGCCCAGCAGGGGCCAGGCGCGCCGATCGGACCCGACCGCTTCCATGCCATCCAAAGGACCAGGACGAATGAACCAAAACCTGACGCTTCACTGGGCGCCGCGGATGCTCAGCGTCCTGCGCATCGTCGCGGGGCTCCTCTTCTTCGCCCATGGCACGCAGAAGCTCCTGGGCTTTCCCGCCTCCGAGTTCTCGCCCGAGGTCCTGTCACTGCCCTGGATCGCGGGCGCCCTGGAACTCGTTGGCGGTCCGCTCCTGGTCCTGGGCCTTTTCACGCGGCCCGTGGCCTTTGTCCTGTCGGGACAGATGGCGGTCGCATATTGGATGGCCCACGCGCCCCAAAGCCCCTTTCCCGTCCTGAACGGCGGCGACAGCGCGATCCTTTACTGCTTCGTGTTCCTTTACCTCGTCGTTGCCGGCCCGGGTCCCTGGAGCCTCGACGCCATCCTGGGACGCGAAGCGCCCCCGCCCCCACTCACGTCCGCGCGAAGCTGATGTCCAAGCAGCCCGGCCTCCGGGAATGGGTTCCCGTTTCCGCCCCGGGCCGTCAATCTGTCCCGATGAGACCGACGTCCCGTGTCTGACCGGACTGCAACGCAAGGGGCTCCCCAAGGCCCTCTCGGCTTCCGCGCGCGCTGGGCGGCGCTGCGGAACATAGGCCCGTTCCTTCGCATGGTCTGGGCGGCGAGCCCCTCGCTCGCCTTGTCGAGCGCCGTCCTTCGCCTGATCCGGGCGGTGCTGCCGGTCGCCGCGCTCTGGATGGGCAAGCTCATCATCGACGAGGTGGTGCGCCTCTCGGCCCTGCAATCGCCGCCCGACACGCTGGGGGGATGGTGGAGCGGAGGGGAAGCGCAGCTCCTCGCCCTTTATGTCCTGACGGAGCTTGGCCTTGCCATCCTGTCGGATCTGCTGGGGCGCGTGACTGGGCTGGTGGACTCGCTCCTGTCCGAGCGGCTCACCGTATCGATGTCGATCCGGCTCATGGATCATGCCGCCACGCTCGATCTCGCGCAGTTCGAGGATGCGGGTTTCCAGGACCGGCTGGAGCGGGCGCGGCGGCAGGCCAGCGGGCGGATGACGCTGCTGGGGCAGATCCTCGGCCAGATGCAGGACCTCGTGACCGTGCTGACCTTCGCGGCCGGGCTCTTCGCCTACAATCCCTGGCTCATCCTGCTTCTCGTGATCGCGCTCGTTCCGGCCTTTCTGGGGGAGGCGCATTTCAACGCCCGGTCCTACAGCCTCGACTACCGGCGAACGCCCGAGCGTCGGGAGCTGGACTATGTCCGCCAGACCGCCGCCAGCGTGGACACGGCCAAGGAGGTCAAGATCTTTGGCCTCAACGGCTTCCTGCGGGACCGCTACCTCGATCTGTCGCTCGGCTTCTACGCCGCGAACCGGGAGATCGCCCGCGCCCGGGCTGCCTGGGGGGCACTGTTCGCGGGGCTGGGGACGCTGGGCTACTACCTCGCCTATGCCTGGATCGTCCTGGCCACCCTCAGGGGCGATCTAACCATCGGGGACCTCACCTTCCTCGCGGGCTCTTTCCTCCGGCTGCGCGGCCTGTTCGAGGGGCTGCTGACGAGCTTTTCCTCCACAGCCGCGCAGGCGCTTTATCTGGAGGACCTGTTCGGCTTCTTCGACACCCGGCCCGAGATCCTGCCCCCGGCCTCCCCTCGGCCCGTGCCGTCGCCGATCCGCGAAGGCTTCGTCTTCGAGGACGTGGGCTTCCGCTATCCGGGGGCGGAGCGGTGGGCCGTGCGCCACCTCGACTTCACGCTGCGCGCGGGGGAGACGCTAGCGCTCGTGGGGGAGAACGGGGCCGGGAAGACGACCCTCGTCAAGCTGCTCGCCCGGCTTTACGACCCGACGGAGGGGCGCATCCTCCTCGACGGGCAGGATTTGAGGGACTACGACCTCGACGCGCTGCGGTCGAAGATCGGCGTCATCTTCCAGGATTTCGTGCGGTACAACCTGACCGCCGGGGACAACATCGCCGTGGGGCGCATCAACGCCCGCGCCGACCGGACCCGCGTTGAGGCCGCCGCCCGCAAGAGCCTCGCGGACGCCGTGATCGAGCGCCTGCCCGGCGGCTACGACCAGATGGTCGGCAAGCGCTTCCGGAACGGCATGGAGCTGTCGGGCGGCGAATGGCAAAAGGTCGCCATCGCGCGGGCCTACATGCGCGACGCCGAGGTGCTGATCCTCGACGAGCCCACCGCCGCGCTGGACGCCCGGTCGGAGTTCGAGGTCTTTCAGCGGTTCAAGGAGCTGAGCGCCGCCCGCACCGCCGTGCTGATCTCCCACCGGTTCTCCTCGGTCCGCATGGCCGACCGCATCCTCGTGTTGGAGGGCGGTCGGGTGGAGGCCAGCGGCACGCACGAGGAGCTTCTTGCCCAGGGGGGCCGCTATGCCGAGCTGTTCGAGTTGCAGGCGGCTGGGTATCGGTAGTCTGCGAGCCAGAGGCGATGCCGCATCCCCGGGCTACCGCCAAAGTGTCGGACCCGGTCTCCTGCGCGCCCGCCCCGCAGGTCCTTGCGGCAGGCGAGGGATCGTTCAGGGGCTCCGGCGGGTTCACCGTTCGCACGAACGGCCCACGCCCCGACCGGGGCGACCGCGCCGACCCATCCTGAAGGAGACGACATGACCACGCTCTTCCGCCGCCGCTACACCGTCACGCTCTACACCTCCGAACCCGGCCTCGACCTGCGGGACGAGATCAGCGAGGCCATCATGGACGCGGATAGCGAGAGCATCATCCAGGGCACCGTCGAGAACGACGGCGACGAGACCAAGGTGACCGAGGAAGAGGCCGCCCGGGAGCTCGACGCCACCGAGGTGGGCTTTGCCTCCATGAGCGAGGAGGAATTCGCGGAGTTGCAGAAGGACGACGAGTGACGGCCACGCCCGAGGTCTCTGGGCCGGCGAGGCTTTTCCCTGGCGGCCGGGGCCGTCCCGAGCCGCCGGGGATGACCTGACGGCGTCTGGACGGGCCTGAGCCGGCCGCGTTTCTCCCAAGGCGTGGCTGGTTGTCCTGGCCCGCGTCGGTGGAGAGAGCCGGCCGGATCGGCCCTTCGGCTTCGGCGTGAGGTCCACCAGAGCGGCGAACAGGTTGGCAGCCAGTCGGGCGTCGGCAACCTGGATCGCGCTCGCGCCAGATTGCCCGGGGCGATGCCACCCAGACCGGCCCGCAGCATCCGGGACTGGGTCGTGGACACCGCGATCATCCCGTGCCCTCGGATGAGTAGAGCAATCCCACTCCGTCAGTCGAAACCGTGGACAACGGTCCGTGGAACTATGGACATTGCGTCCCGGCCGCCAGAGCCTAGCTTTTGGCCACCCGTGACGCAGGAGATAGTGGATGCCAGACACGCTTGCCCCCGTGAGCCCGGTCGACCCCGACGGCCTGATGGAGTTCTCGGTGGTGTTCACCGACCGCTCTCTCAACCATATGTCAAAGCTGTTTCAGGGCGTGATGCGCGACCTCTCGGCGGGCCTGAAGGAGGTCTATGGCGCGGATGCGGTGGCCGTCGTGCCGGGCGGAGGCACTTACGCCATGGAGGCCGTGGCCCGGCAGTTCGGGGGCGGGGCGCATGCGCTGGTCGTGCGCAACGGCTGGTTCTCCTACCGCTGGACGCAGATATTCGAGGCGGGCGGCTTTGCGGAGAGGACCACCGTCTTCAAGGCGCGGCCACAGGGCAACGGCTCGCCCGCGCCATATGCCCCCGCCCCGATCGAGGACGTGGTCGCCGCCATTCGGGAGGCCCGCCCCGCCGCTGTCTTCGCCCCGCATGTCGAGACCTCGGCAGGGATCATCCTGTCCGACGACTACATCCGGGCCCTGGCCGAGGCGGCGCACGAGGTGGGCGCGATCCTGGTGCTCGACTGCGTGGCCTCGGGCTGCGTCTGGGTCGATATGACGGCCACAGGTGTGGACGTGCTGATCTCGGCTCCGCAGAAGGGCTGGTCCTCCACGCCGGCGGCGGGCCTCGTCACGATGTCGGAGCGGGCCAAGGCGCGGATGGAGGCCAGCGCGTCCACGAGCTTTGCCCTGGACCTGAAGAAATGGGCGTCGATCATGGCGGCCTACGAGGCCGGGGGGCATGCCTATCACGCCACCCTGCCCACCGACTCGCTCCGCCAGCTTCGGGACACGATGGAGGAAACGCGTGCCCTGGGCTGGCAGCAGGCCAAGGACGCGCAGTGGGAGCTTGGCCGCCGGGTCCGCGGGCTGCTGGCGGAAAAGGGGCTGACCTCGGTCGCAGCACAGGGCTGGGAGGCGCCGAGCGTGGTCGTCTGCTTCACCGACGATCCCGAGATCCAGTCAGGCCGGCGCTTTGCTGCGGAAGGCATGCAGATCGCGGCGGGCGTGCCACTTCAGGTGGACGAGCCCGAAAGCTTCCGCAGCTTCCGCGTGGGCCTCTTCGGGCTCGACAAGTTGAAGGACGTGGGGAGGACGGTGGAGCGCTTCCGCGACGTGGCGGACAGGGTTCTTGGCTAGGCTGGGGGGAACGTCCCGCAGTCCCGCAGGGGGCCGTCTGGGCGAGATTGATGGCGTCTTGCACCGGGGACACGCCTCCATTCCGGCGTGCGGCCTGAAGACGGCGACGAGGCAAGCGTAGGTCT
>CADCUU010000125.1 GCA_902805995.1 uncultured Rubellimicrobium sp. | reverse complement strand
GACGTGGTTTGCCCTTATAGCCGACGTCCTGATCGGCATGCCGGCGACCGAGTTCGTGACGTCCCGCGACACCGCCGTCGTAACGGTGACCGATCTGCGGAACGTGCCGCGACACTGCCGGCGTTCGTTCCCCCTGCCCTTCCGTAGCTCCGTGCCCGACCTGCCGATGCGGAGCCGCAGGAACTACTGCGGGAGCGTCATGACCGACCACGGCGACTTCGCGCTCCCCCAGACGGTCTCCCTGCTGCCCTTCGCCATGTCGCGCGCCTCCATCGTGGACCTGCTCCGCGTGGGCTGCCGCTACGAGGTTCGCTTCCACGGCTGGGGACCTCCTCCCCACCCGAGAAGCCCACCCAGCTACTTCCCCCCACAAACGATCCACCACGCGAAGCCGGTAGGTCAGTGTCCCCCTCGACCCAACCCGGAGTAAGCCAGCAGCCCCCGTCATCACGCGCTCCAGGCAGTCCGCTCCTTCAGCCCCAAGCCACGACAACGGACTCCAGCACCAGCCCGGCCAAGTCATTGCCAACCAAGCGGACGAAACGGCGTCGTGGCTCGGGTCCCGTGACTTAGGCCCCGCCCGTGAGTGATTCGCCTCTGCACAGGGGGAACCGCCCCAAAGGTTAACGCGCCCTTAACCTCCGCCCCCCGCAATCACAGGCCCACGCCACGCTCGCCCCTCCAGGTCAGGCAACGCGCGGTGGGCTAACAGTTCGTTAACCCCGACCTGCGAGTCTCGCCCAAGGAGCACCACCTCGCGCCACCCATTCCGGCCCGTCCACGACCTCAGAGCAGGAGGACGCTTGCGTCGGAATGGTCAGGCCCGGTGTGGACCGCTCCCCGGACGCGGCCCTGGACGGCCGACCGCGCTCCGGCCCGACCCACGACCGTCCATGTCCGGGGCTCACCAAGCGGGGAGAAAGGCCCCCCGGACGAGAGATTTTTGAAGGGAACGCGCGGGCCCCGTTCCCCCTGGGAGGCGATCCTGCCGCGGGCGACAACTCGCCCCGGCAGCCGCCGCAAAGACCCAGCCGCCGCGCGTCGCGCACGCGCCTGTCTATGGCCGTACACGCCCGGGCCTCCCCATCCGACCGTAAACAGCCGCGCCGGAACGCACCCCCTGCCACCGGCAGCCGCTAATCGCCCAGCCCCACCCCGCCCCCTCCCGGGGCGGGGTCGCGCCCGCGTCCCGGCCCCCTCAGGCCATGTACTGCCCGCCATTCGCGGACAGCGTCGCCCCGGTGATGAACCCCGCCGCGTCCGAGGCCAGGAACACCACGCAGCGCGCGATCTCCTCGGGCTCACCGAGCCGCCCCACGGGGATCGCCGGAAGGATCACGTCCTTCATGACCTCGGGCTTGATGCCCGCCATCATCTCCGTGTTGATGTAGCCCGGCGCGATGACGTTGACGGTGATCCCCGCCCGCGCCCCCTCCTGCGCGAGCGCCTTGGTGAAGCCGATGTCCCCCGCCTTGGCCGCCGCATAGTTCGCCTGCGCGAACTGCCCCTTCTGCCCGTTGATCGAGCTGATGGAGATGACGCGCCCGAACTTCCGCTCCCGCATCCCGTTCCAGACGTTGTGCGTCATGTTGAACAGGCCCGACAGGTTGGTGTCGATCACCTCCTGCCACTGCTGGGGGGTCATGCGGTGGAACGGCGCATCCCGCGTGATGCCCGCGTTGTTCACCAGCACCTCGACGGGCCCCAGCTCCGCCTCGACCTGCGCGATGCCCGCGCGGCAAGCCTCGTAATCGCCGACGTTCCACTTGAACGTCCTGATCCCGGTCTCGGCAGTAAAGGCCTGCGCCGCGGCGTCGTTGCCCGCATAGCTCGCCGCGACGCGGTATCCGTCCGCCATCAGCGCCTTGGAAATCGCCGCGCCGATCCCGCGCGAGCCTCCGGTGACAAGGGCCACTCTCGACATCGTATTCCTCCCGGTTTCAGTCCTCAAAGGGGCGGCCCGCTCCTCCCACGGACGCGCCCCCGCCGTGCCTAAAGGCCGTGCCTCAAGGCCGCTCGACGCAGAGAGCGACGCCCATGCCGCCGCCGATGCACAGCGTCGCAAGACCCTTCTTCGCGTCCCGGCGCTTCATCTCATACAGGAGCGTGTTGAGCACCCGCGCCCCCGAGGCGCCGATCGGGTGGCCGATGGCGATGGCCCCGCCGTTCACGTTCACGATGGACGGGTCCCAGCCCATGTCCTTGTTGACTGCGCAGGCCTGGGCCGCAAAGGCCTCGTTCGCCTCCACGAGGTCGAGGTCCCCGACCTTCCAGCCCGCCTTCTCCAACGCCTTGCGCGACGCGTAGATCGGCCCCACGCCCATGATCTGCGGATCGAGGCCCGCCGTCGCATAGGACGCGATGCGCGCCAGCGGCTCGATCCCCCGATGCTCCGCCTCCTCGGCCGACATGAGGAGCACCGCCGCAGCGCCGTCGTTCAGACCCGACGCGTTCGCCGCCGTGACCGACCCGTCTTTGGCGAAGGCGGGCCGCAGCTTGGCCACCGACTCGATCGTCGCGCCGTGCCGGATGTATTCGTCCTGATCGACGGTCACGTCGCCCTTCCGGCCCTTGATGATGAAGGGGATGATCTCGTCGGCAAAGCGCCCGGCCTTTTGCGCGGCCTCGGCCTTGTTCTGGGAGGCAACGGCGAACTCGTCCTGCATCTCCCGGCTGATCTGCCACTGCTGGGCCACGTTCTCGGCGGTCTGGCCCATGTGATAGCCGTGGAACGCGTCCCAGAGCCCGTCCTTGATCATCGTGTCGATCAGGGCCATGTCGCCCATCTTGGTGCCCGCGCGCATCGGCGCGGCATGGGGCGACAGCGACATGTTCTCCTGCCCGCCCGCGGCCACGATGCTCGCATCCCCCAGCATGATGTGCTGCGCGCCCAGCGCCACGGCCCGCAGGCCCGACCCGCAGACCTGATTGATGCTCCAGGCCGCCGATTCCTGCGGCAGCCCCGCGCGGATATGCGCTTGGCGCGCCGGGTTCTGCCCCTGCGCGGCGGTCAGCACCTGGCCCAGGATCGTCTCGCTCACCTCGCCCTTCTCGACGCCCGCGCGGCTCACCACGGCCTCGAGCACGGCGGCGCCCAGGTCATGCGCCGGAGTGTTGGCGAAGGCGCCGGAGAAGGAGCCGACAGCCGTTCGGGCAGCCGAGGCGATCACGACGTTGGTCATGGCATGTCCTTTCTGGAACCGGCCGGGGCACGTCTCCGGCCTTTGTTCCAAGTGGTAGACCCTGAGGCAGGCCGGGGCAACCGGCTAGCCGGAGGGTCCCCTCAGGGCGCGGAACGGGGCCGGCCAAAATGGAAGCCCTGCAGCCCGTTCACCCCCAGCGCCCGCAGCGCCGAGGCCTCGGCGGCCGTTTCCACCCCCTTGGCGACGGCGAACATGCCGAACCGGTGCGCGACTCCGACCAGCGCGCCCACCAGCGGCTGGTTGTCCGGCATGACGTCGATGCCCCGGACGAGGCTCCCGCCGAACTTGACCCCGTCGAAACGGCAGTCGCGCAGCTGACGCAGCGAAATGGGCGACGAGCCGAAGTCGTCCAGAACGAAGCGCAGGCCCTTGGGCTGCACCTCCGCCAGGAAGCGGGCGACCCGCTCGGGCCCAAGCGCCGTCGAGGCTTCCCCGAACTCGATGACGAGCCGGGAGGCGACCCCGTCGAGCCCGCTCAGCAGCAGGTCGCGCCAAGTGGGGTTGCCGATGGACCGGGCCGAAGCCTTGATCGACAGCCGCAGCCCGCGATTCTGCTGAAGCGCCCGCAGGCCCAGCCGGAGCGCCGCGCAATCGAGGTCACGCCCCAGCGGCGACAGCTCCATGGCGTTGATGAAACGCGCGGCCGGGATCGTCCGGCCACCACCATCCTCAAGCCGCATCAGCCCCTCATGGAACAGCACCTCGGACCGGGATCCGGCGGCCAGGACGGGCTGGAACTCGAGCTTCAGGCGGTCGGAGGCCAGCGCATGCCGCACAAGGCTGGACAGGTCGCCGCCCGCGCCCGGGGCAAGGCCCTCGTCCTGGAAATCCGGAGAGATCTCCGGCTGATTTCTGAGATAGCTCATCTTGGCCTCCTGCGACTTGACACGCACAAGATGGACTCAAGAATCTAATTCTATGTTAAGACGACGCGCTCCATCGCAGCAAAGCGTCCTCGTCCTCACCTTTTGCCGCGACCCAGGCCGTGCCCTCGGGCCCGTGCTCCTTTTTCCAGAACGGAGCGCGGGATTTAAGCCAATCCATAAGAAAATCCGCAGCTTCAAAGGCCGCGCGGCGATGGGGCGCGGCGGTGAGCACCATCATGATGGGCTCGCCGACCTCCAGCGGGCCGTGCCGGTGAATGACCCGGACGCCCACCAGCCCGAATCGCGCCCGCGCCTCCTCCACCATGGCGGCGACGGCTGATTCGGTCATGCCGGGGTAATGCTCGATCTCCAGCGCCCGGAGCCCCCCATCGCCCCGCACCACGCCCGTAAAGCTCACCACCGCGCCCGCACCCGCAAGCCCGTCGGAAAAGTCCCGCAGCTCCGCGCCGGGGTCGAAGGCCTCCGCACCGACGCGGACCTCCACCTCAGCCCCCCGTCATGGGCGGAAAGAACGCGACCTCGCGGACGCCCTCCAGGGGCGTCTCGGGCGCGGCGAGCTTCTGGTCCACCGCCACGCGCACCGCTCGCAGGTCGGAGAAGGCCAGCGCATGACCCTCGCTCCGGGCTCGCAGCTCCTCGACCAGGGCGGCGACCGTGGCGGCCTTTGTCTCGACCCGCTCCCGCGCGGTCCCGGCGCGCTCGCGCAGCCAGGCGAAGTACAGGACCTCGATCATGGCGCCTTGCGCGCGCTGGGCGGGGCCACCGGCGCGTCCTTGAGGAAGGGCAGCGACTTCTTGAAATAGTCCCAGCCGGTGATGGCCGTCAGGACCGCGGCCACCCAGATGAGCAGGAGCCCGAGCCAGTTCGCGAGGTCCGCCCAGGTCGCCCCGGTAGGCAGGCCAACGCCCCCCACCCGCGGCGGCAGCGGAAGCTCCATGACCTTGAGGCCGGTCCCCAGGAACAGCACCGCTATGGCAACCATCTGCGCCGTCGTCTTCCACTTGGCGAGGTTCGTGACCTTGAGGAGCCCCGCCTTGTCGCCCAGGAACTCGCGCAGGCCCGAGACGAAGACCTCGCGGAACAGGATCACCGTCGCGGGCAGGATCAGCCAGGGATTCATCCCGTTGTAGCCGGTGATGACCATGATCGCGATCAGCACCATCGCCTTGTCCGCGATGGGGTCGAGCATCGCCCCGAAGCGCGACTCCTGCTTCCAGAGCCGGGCGAGGTAGCCGTCGAAGTAATCGGTGATCGCGGCGCCGACAAAGAGTGTCAGCGCCAGGAAATCCGCCCAGGGGCGCGAGAAGTAGAGGAACATCACCGCCACCCCCGGCGCCGCCAGAAGGCGCAGGACAGTGAGCGTGTTCGGGAGCGTCCAGACGATCATGCTGCCCGATGTAGCGTCCCCGACGCGCGAGGGGAAGGACGGGCCCGCGACAGATGCCGCCCCCGCCCCTTACCCTTTCTCGTGGAAGTACCCGTAGATCGCCTCGGCCAGGCTGTCCGACACCCCCGGCACCGCCTTGAGGTCCACGAGGGCCGCGCGCGCCACCGCCTTGGCGCTCCCGAAGTGTTGCAGCAGCGCCCGCTTCCGCGTGGCCCCCACGCCGGGGATCTCGTCCAGGGGGTTGGCGAGCATCGTCTTGGCCCGCTTGGCCCGATGCGTGCCGATGGCGAATCGGTGCGCCTCGTCGCGCAGGCGCTGCACGAAGTAAAGCACCGGGTCGTTGTGCGGCAGCGCCATGGGCCGCTTGCCGATCCGGTGGAACTCCTCCTTGCCGAGGTCGCGGTCGATGCCCTTGGCCACGCCGATCATGGCGATGTCGTGGACCCCAAGCTCCGCCATCACCTCGTAGACGGCGGACACCTGCCCCTGCCCGCCGTCGATCAGCAAAAGGTCCGGCCAGGCCGCGCTTTCCCGGTCCGGGTCCTCCTTCAGGAGCCGCGTGAACCGCCGCGTCAGCACCTCGGTCATCATGCCGAAGTCGTCGCCGGGCTTCGCGGTCTCGATGTTGAACTTGCGGTACTGCCCCTTCTCGAACCCGTCCGGCCCCGACACGATGAAGGCGCCCACCGCGTTCGTCCCCATGATGTGCGAGTTGTCGTAGACCTCGATCCGACGGGGGGGCTGGGGCAGCTCGAACTTGTCCGCCAACCCCTCCAGCAGCTTCGCCTGCGCCGCCGACTCGCTCATCCGGCGGGCCAGGCTTTCGCGGGCGTTCCGCAGCGCCCCCTCGACAAGCTCCGCCTTCTCCCCACGCTGGGGCACGGCGATGTCGATGCGGCGGCGGGCCTTCTCGCTCAGCGCGGCCATCAGCACCTCCGGGTCGTCCACCCCGCAGGAGGCGAGGATCAGCGGCGGCGGGTCCCGGTCCGCATAGAACTGCCCGAGGAACGCCTGCATGACCTCGCCCGCGTCGTCGTCGCCCGCCAGCCGCGGATAGAAGTCGTGGTTGCCCCAGTTCTGGTTGGCGCGGATGAAGAAGACCTGCACGCAGGCCTGCCCCCCCTCCATGTGGAGCGCTACGATGTCGGCCTCGCTCACCGTGCGCGGGTTGATCCCCTGCGCGGTCTGCACCTGGGTCAGCGCCTTGATCCGGTCCCTCAGGGCGGCGGCGCGCTCGAACTCCATGGCCTCGGCCGCCTCGTTCATCTGGCGGGCCAGCGTTTCCTGCACCTTGGTCGTCTTGCCCGACAGGAACCGCGCGGCGTCGAACACCGCATCCGCATAGTCGTCCTCGGAGATGAGGTTCACGCAAGGCGCCGAGCACCGCTTGATCTGGTGCAACAGACAAGGCCGCGTCCGCGACGTGAAGACCGAATCCGTGCAGGACCGCAGCAGGAACGCCTTCTGAAGCTGGTTCAGCGTCCGGTTCACCGCCCCCGCGCTCGCGAACGGCCCGAAGTAGTCGCCCTTGTCCGTCCGCGCCCCCCGGTGCTTGCGGATCTGGGGATACCTGTGGGCGCTGACGATGATGTTCGGGAACGACTTGTCGTCGCGCAGAAGGACGTTGTACCGCGGCTTCAGCTGCTTGATGAGGTTCTGCTCCAGCAGCAGCGCCTCCGTCTCCGTCCGCGTCGTCAGGAACATCATCGACGCGGTTTCCCGGATCATCCGGGCGATGCGCCCCGAATGGCCCGAAGGGCGCGCGTAGTTCGACACCCGCGCACGCAGGTTCTTGGCCTTGCCGACATACAGCACCCGCGCCTCGGCATCGAGCATCCGGTACACGCCCGGGGAGCTGTCGAGCTGCCGCAGATAGGCCGCGATGCGCTCGTGCCCGGTCAGCGGGGCCTCGGCGGGGGTCTGGGGAAGAAGGTCGTCGGGCATGGCTCTCGTCGCAGGCTCGGGAGGGGCAATCTAGCGCAAGGGCCCGGTGCAAAACAACCGGGACCTGTGGATAAGTCCGGGGATGAAGATCGTGGGCCGGGGGACAACAGGACCCGGCGCGGCGGTGCGGCATGAGCTTCGCCCCAAAGCCCTTTGCCCAAGCAGGATTCAGGTTTCCTGCGTTTCGGGACGACTCTCGGGACAAGTCGGGGAGGGTTTTCCCAGGCCGGTGGACAGCCTGTGGATAACTTTCAACTAGGCCCCAGGATATCCGGCGTCCGCCAGCCCAGATGCTGCCCGCCATCGACGCACAGCAGCTCCCCTGTCACCGCCTTGGCCCCCAGCAGGTAGTCGAGCGCCCGCAGGATGTCCTCCGGGTCCGAGCCGCGCTCAAGCACGGTCGCAGCGCGCTGCCGGGCGAAATGATCCTCGCTCTGCCGGTGGCCCCGGATCGTCGGCCCCGGCCCGATGGCGTTGACCCGCACCCCTGGAGCGAGCGCCTGCGCCGCCGTCTGCGTCAGCGTCCAGAGCGCCGCCTTGGCCAGCGTGTAGGTCATGAACTCGGGCGTGAGCTTCCTCACCCGCTGGTCCACCATGTTGACGACGAGGGCCTGCGCCACGGGCTCGCCCCCCTCGTCCGTCACGGGCTGGGGCACCTGCGCGGCCAGCGCCTGGATCAGCAGGAACGGCGCGCGGAGGTTCGACCCCATGTGCCGGTCCCAGCTTTCGCGGGTCGCGGTGGCGATGTTGTCGTACTCGAAGATGGAGGCGTTGTTGACGAGGACCGTGATCGGCCCCCCCAGCGCCTCAGCCGCCTGGGGGAGGAGCGCCGTCACCTGCGCCTCGTCCAGAAGGTCGGCGGGGAGCGCCATGGCGCGGCGGCCCATCCCCTCGATCTCGCGCACGACCTCCTCGGCCTCGTCGCGCGAGGAGTTGTAGTGCACCGCCACGTCGTGCCCCCGCTCCGCGAGCCGCAGGGCCATGGCGCGCCCGAGCCGCGCCCCCGCCCCGGTGACGAGAGCCTTAGGAACGGGCGCCCTCATGTCCGGCCGCATGGGCAGGGACCTTTCCCGATCCGGGGCCGCCCGCAGGAAGGGCAGAACTTGTCCCCGAGCCGCCCCTGCCGCGACGCGCCCGGCAGCCGCAGCTTGCCGATGGCCGCGCCGATCCAGGCGATGACCGCCATCAGCGCCAGGAACAGAATGACGGCCTTGACCAGCATCTAAAGGCCGAACCGGCCAAAGGCCGTCCGCTCCTCGATCAGCCCCGCGGCCTCCTCGGCCAGGGACAGGCCAAAGCGCGACAGGAAGGGCCGGCGCTGGCCAAAGCGGCGGAAGCGCACCTTGTCGCCGAAGCGGTCCTTCATCACCGGAACCAGATGCCCGATCCCGTCGGCCAGCCCCACATTGACGGCCCGCTCGCCGATCCAGACCTCTCCGGTGAACAGATCCGGGTCGTCCCGCAGCCGCGCGCCCCGCCGCGACCGGACATGGGCCACGAACACGTCATGGAGTTGCGACAGCCAGCGGCCCAGCCGCTCCACGTCGTCGGGCTTCTCGGGCCGGAAGGGGTCGAGCATGGATTTCGACCGCCCCGCCGTATGCACCCGCCGCTCCACCCCTACCCGCGCGATCAGGTCCTGGAACCCGAAGCCCGAGGAGATCACCCCGATGGAGCCCAGAAGAGAGCCCGGATCGCACAGGATCTCGTCCGCTGCCGTGGCGAGCCAGTAGCCCCCCGAGGCCGCGACATCCTCCACGAAGGCCACGACGGGCACGCGCTTTTCGTCTGCCAGCCGCCGGATGCGCGCGGCGATGAGGGAGGACTGCACGGGCGAACCCCCGGGCGAGTTGATCTGGAGAGCCACCGCCACGGGCTTGCCCCGGAACGCGGCCTCCAGCACCGGGGCGAGCCCAGCATCGGTCAGCGCCCGCGCCCCGCCCGTGCCGATGGCGCCCTGGAGACGGACCACGGACACCGTCGGGCGGCGGGGACGAAGGCGGAGGAGTTCGGGAAGGCTTTGCATGATCCGCACCTAAGCGCCACTCCCCTGTCCCGCAAGGCTCGCGCCCTTATGGCTCAGCGCCGCAGCCGCCAGCCCGTGCGGAAGATCCAGGCCACCACCGCAAGGCACGCCCCAGTGAAGACCGCGATGGCGAGGAGCGACACCCCCACCGGCA
This sequence comes from uncultured Rubellimicrobium sp., assembly GCA_902805995.1. Taxonomy (GTDB): domain Bacteria; phylum Pseudomonadota; class Alphaproteobacteria; order Rhodobacterales; family Rhodobacteraceae; genus Rubellimicrobium. The sequence continues at coordinate 8,083 of CADCUU010000125.1, read as the reverse complement.
CATCCGCCATGCCGAAGAAGGACCAGCGGAAGCCGGAGATCAGGTAAACGACCGGATTGAACAGCGCCACCGTCTGCCAGAACCCGGGCAGCATCGACACCGAATAGAAGCTGCCCCCCAGGAACACGAGCGGCGTCACCACCAGGAGCGGGATGATCTGGAGCTGCTCGAAATTCGTGGCCCAGATCCCGATGATGAACCCCAGGAGAGAGAAGGCGAGGCAGGTCAGGACCAGGAAGGCCAGCATCGCGAAGGGGTGCGCGATGTGGATGTCCACGAAGAACCAGCTCGTGAGCAGGATGACGAGCCCGATGATGAGGCTCTTGGTCGCCGCGGCGCCCACATAGCCCAGCACCGCCTCGATGTAGCCTGCGGGCGCGGACAGAAGTTCGAAGATCGTGCCGATGAACTTCGGGAAGTAGATCCCGAAGCTCGCGTTCGAGATGCCCTGCGTGATGACCGACAGCATGATGAGGCCCGGCACGATGAACGCCCCGTAGGAGACGCCCTCCACTTCCTCGATCCGCCCGCCGATGGCCGCGCCGAAGACCACGAAGTAGAGCGAGGTCGAAAGCACCGGGGCGATCAGCGACTGGATCGTGGTGTTGAAGAAGCGCCGCATCTCTCGGCCGTAGATGGCGCGGACGGCGTGAAGGTTCATGGCGTGGCTCCCTCGGTGTCGCCGTGGACAAGGCCCATGAAGATCTCCTCCAGCGAGGAGGCCTCGGTGTCGAGATCGGCCACGGAGATGCCTTCCTCGGCCAGCGCCGACAGGAGCCGGGCGATGCCCGTCCGCTCGGCCTTGGTGTCGTAGCTGTAGGTGATCCGCCGCCCGCCCTGGTCGAGCACGAGGCCGAAGGCGTCGAGGCTGGGCGGCAGCGCGGCGATCGGCTGCTGGAGCGCGATCCGCAGCACCTTCCGCCCCATCTGCCGCATGAGCGTGGCCTTCTCCTCCACGAGGAGGATGCGGCCCTTGGAGATGACGGCGACGCGGTCGGCGATGGCCTCCGCTTCCTCGATGTAGTGGGTCGTCAGGATGATGGTGACGCCCGCCTGCCGCAGCGCCGCCACCACGCGCCACATGTCGCGGCGCAGCTCCACGTCCACGCCCGCCGAGGGCTCGTCGAGGAACAGCACCCGTGGCTCGTGCGCCAGCGCCTTGGCGATGAGCACGCGGCGCTTCATCCCGCCCGACAGCTCGTTGATCCGCGACTCGCGCTTGTCCCAAAGCGAGAGCTGCCGCAGCACCGCCTCGACCCGGGCGTCGTCCTGCGGCTTGCCGAACAGCCCCTGGCTGAACCGCACGGTGTTCATCACCCGGTCAAAGGGCTCCAGGCTGATCTCCTGGGGCACGAGGCCGATGAGCGCGCGGGCGGCGCGCCAGTCGGCCTGGATGTCATGGCCCGCGACCGTGGCGCTTCCCCCCGTCAGGCGGGTGATGCCGCAGACGGCGGAGATGAGCGTGGTCTTGCCCGCCCCGTTGGGGCCGAGGAGCGCGAGGATCTCCCCCTGCTCGATATCGAGCGACACGCCCTTGAGCGCCTCGAAGCCGGTATCGTAGGTTTTTCGGAGGTCGCGGATGGAAAGGATCGGGGCCATGGGGCCTCCCTGGTTGGCGCGCCTTGGTAACGCGCCCGCGAGGTCGGGCCAAGCGGGGATTCCCCCACTCCCGCGCAGGGCGGACTCTGCCGGGACGCGCGGTGGTCGTCGCGGCGCGAGCGACTTACGCGCGTGACTGGCTGAAACGCAGGCGCGGCGCGATGTGGCCGACAGCGGCACCCGGCCCCGCCCTTCACCAAAGGGCAGGAGCTCCCTAACGCTGGCCTACCGCGTATTGCCCTGCGGATCGCGGTCGTCCGCCAGCGCCATGAGGTAGCGCCCATAGGCGTTCTTGCCGAACAGCGCCGCCCGTGCCCGAAGCGCCTCCGTGCCGATCCAGCCCTGCCGCCACGCGATCTCGTCGGGGCTGCCGGTCTGGAGGCCCTGCCGCTCCTCCAGGGTCCGCACGAAGTTGCCCGCGTCCAGAAGGCTCCCATGCGTCCCGGTGTCGAGCCAGGCATAGCCGCGGCCCATCCTCTTCACGGTGAGGAGCCCCTCGTGGAGGTAGGTCTCCAGCAGAGTGGTAATCTCCAGCTCGCCCCGCTCCGAGGGTTTGACGGCGCGGGCCCGCTCGGGCGCGGTGCTGTCGAGGAAATAGAGGCCCGTGACGGCATAGCTCGACGGCGGGACCTTTGGCTTCTCCACGATGGCCTGGGCCTGCCCGTCCGGCCCGAAGGCTACGACGCCGTACCGCTCCGGGTCGGCCACGTGGTAGCCGAAGACGGTGCCTCCCTGCCCCTGCGCGTCCGCCTCGGCCATGATGTCCGGCAGGCCGTGGCCGAAGAAGATGTTGTCGCCCAGGACCATGGCCGAGGGCGCGCCGGCCAGGAACTCCTCGGCCAGGATATAGGCCTGCGCCAGCCCGTCGGGCGAGGGCTGGGCGATGTAGGTCAGCGACAGGCCCCACTGCGACCCGTCGCCCAGCGTGCGCCGGAACTGGTCCTGGTCCTGGGGCGTGGTGATGATCGCGATCTCCCGCAGGCCCGCCAGCATCAGGACCGACAGCGGATAGTAGACCATCGGCTTGTCATAGATGGGGAGGAGTTGCTTGGAGATGCCGATGGTGATCGGGTAAAGCCGCGTCCCCGATCCTCCTGCGAGGATGATCCCCTTACGGGCCGCCACGCTGTTCGTCACGCCGCGCCCTCCCAGGCGAAGGGGCTCTCCCAGCTGGCAAGGCGGGGTGCCGCGCGGTCCTTGTCGGACAGGACCGCTGCGCCCGCAGCGATCCCCCAGTCGATGGCTAGGTCCGGGTCGTCCCAGGCCACGGCGCCATCGCAGTCGGGGGCGTAGACATCCGTGCACTTGTAGACGACCTCCGTGCCGGGCGCCCGCGTGACGAAGCCGTGCAGGAACCCCACGGGGACGAGAAGCTGGCGGCCGTTCTCGGCGGTCAGTTCTTCCGCCACCCATTTGCCGTAGGTCGGCGAGCCGCGCCGCACGTCCACCGCCACGTCGAGGATCGCGCCCGCGACCACGCGGACGAGCTTGGCCTGCGCATGGGGCGGGCGCTGGTAATGCAGCCCGCGCACGGTGCCGGTCTGGGCGCTCAGCGAATGGTTGTCCTGCACGAAGTCGAGGTCGACGCCCCGGGCGCGCAGCGCCTCCCGGTTCCAGGACTCCATGAACCAGCCGCGCGCATCCCCGAAGCGGCGCGGCGTGAGGAGCTTCACGCCTGGCAGGGCGGTGTCGTCGATCTGCACATGGTCCCCCAAAGCCTGATCCCGCGAGGCCTAGCAAGGCAAGGGTCTCATGTCACGGGCTTCCGGGCGCCGGACGCCTGCGGTAAGGGCACCTCCAAGGGAGTTTCCGCGCATGAGCCTCAACAGCTTCGGCCATCTGTTCCGCTTTACCACCTGGGGCGAAAGCCACGGACCCGCGCTGGGCGCCGTCGTGGACGGCTGCCCGCCGGGCGTGCCGCTATCCGACGGGGCGATCCAGCCCTGGCTCGACCGCCGCCGCCCCGGCCAAAACCGGAACACGACCCAGCGGCAGGAGCCCGACGCCGTGCGAATCCTGTCGGGCGTCTTCGACGGCGTGACGACGGGCACCTCCATCAGCCTCCTGATCGAGAACACCGACCAGCGGTCGAAGGACTACGGCGACATCGCCCAGACCTTCCGGCCCGGCCACGCCGACCTGACCTACCACCTGAAGTACGGCGTCCGCGACTACCGGGGCGGCGGGCGATCCTCCGCGCGGGAAACGGCGGCGCGGGTCGCCGCCGGGGGCATCGCGCGGCAGATGCTGGCCACGCTCGCGCCCGACCTGCGCATCAAGGGCTACATGGTCCAGATGGGCGAGAAGCACATCGACCGCACACGCTTCGACCTGTCCGAGGTGGAGCGGAACGACTTCTGGTGCCCCGACCCCGTCGCCGCGCAGGAGTGGGAGGAGTACCTGGGCTGGCTCCGCAAGGACGACCACAACTCGGTGGGCGCCATGATCGAGGTCGTGGCCTCGGGCGTGCCCGCGGGCCTCGGCGCGCCGGTCTATGGCAAGCTCGACTCCGACCTCGCGAGTGCGATGATGTCGATCAACGCCGTCAAGGGCGTGGAGATCGGCGAAGGCATGGCCGCGGCAGGCCTCACGGGCCGCGAGAACGCCGACGAGATCTTCTGGGACGAGGAGAAGGGGCTGTCCTTCGGCTCCAACAAGGCGGGCGGCATCCTGGGCGGCATCTCCACGGGACAGGAGATCGTGGTCCGGTTCGCGGTGAAGCCCACCTCCTCCATCCTGTCGCCCCGGCAGTCGATCCGCCTCGACGGCACCCCCGCCGAGGTCGTCACCAAGGGCCGCCACGATCCCTGCGTGGGCATCCGCGCGGTCCCCGTGGGCGAGGCCATGATGGCGCTCGTGCTTGCCGACCACCTGCTTCTGGACCGTGGCCAGACAGGCGGGACGCGCGGGCGGATCGGCAGTTGACGGTTCTGGATCGCTGGCCTTGTAAGCGCTCGCGTCCGAGTGGGCAGCCCTGACGCGTCGACTGCCTGCCCCCGGCCATCGCCTTGCCACAACGGCTCGGCTTGGCTGTAAGGGAGTTGCCGTCAGGTTCGAGGTTAGCGCCCCGCCTCACGAAGGCCCTTGGCTCGTCACCCATGCCGAGGCTCGTCGGTCGGGCGCCAAGGCCAAGACACCTGTCATCATCCGCGCCCCGAAACCCTGGGCAAGACCTAAACTCCAAGCCTCAGGGCAGACTTTGCATACGTCTGCAAAAATGCTTGCGTTCGACTCCTCTGCGTCGCAAGCTTCCCGGGCAGGGGGTGATCGGCAATGGCGGAGATCGAACTTCGGAACGTCAACAAGCGCTGGGGCGCCTTTGTCGGGGTCAGGGATCTCAACCTGTCTATCGCAGACAAGGAGTTCCTGGTGCTGCTCGGGCCGTCGGGCTGCGGCAAGACCACCACGATGCGCATGATCGCGGGCCTGGAGGATGCAAGCTCGGGGGACATCATGATCGGCGGGCGGCGGGTCAACAATCTCGACCCCAAGGACCGCGACATCGCCATGGTGTTCCAGAGCTACGCGCTCTACCCCAACCTGTCGGTCTACGAGAACATCCGCTTCCCCCTCCGCGTCCGCCGCATCCCGCAGAACGAGCACGACGCCCGCGTCCGCCGCGCGGCCCAGATGGTGGAGCTTGGCGATTTCCTCGAACGCCGTCCGGCGGCCCTGTCGGGCGGGCAGCGCCAGCGGGTCGCCCTCGCACGCGCCATCGTGCGGCAGCCTTCCGTCTTTCTCATGGACGAGCCGCTGTCGAACTTGGACGCCAAGCTCCGCGTCTCCACCCGCGCCCAGATCAAGAATCTGAGCCACGAGCTTCAGGTCACCACCATCTACGTCACACACGACCAAGTGGAGGCCATGACCCTCGCCGACCGTGTCGTGGTGATGAAGAACGGCGTGGTCCAGCAGATCGGCGCACCCACGGAGATCTACGACCGCCCGGCCAACACCTTCGTCGCGGGCTTCATCGGCAATCCGGCCATGAACCTCCTCGAAGGGCGCATGAAGGGCGGTGTCTTCGAGGGGGAGAGCGTCCGCATCGCCGGTCTGCCGGCCCCGGACGGCCCCGTGACCCTGGGCTTCCGGGCCGAGGACGCGTCCCTCGCCCCTGACGGAGAAATCGTGGCCACGGCCTACACGACCGAACTTCTGGGCGACGCAACCATGGTCACGGTGCGCGCCGGGGGTGCCCTGGTGTCCGTCAAGGCGCACAAGGACGTCCGGGTCGAGATCGGGGATCGCGTCGCCATGCACGTCCCCCTGGCAGCCTGCCACCTCTTCGACGCGACGAGCGGAGAGCGCCTTCGCACCTCGCCCTGAAGGGCTGTCGAGTTCCCGATCAGTCCTAGCCCTAGGTCGCCAGACCACGTCCAGATCACGATTGAAAACGTATGCAAAATGGTTAGGATGAGGCACGGCGGGAGCGAGTGGGCCGCCCAGGACCACGGGCCGATCGCGCCGCGCCCTCGCCAGCGGAAATGTGAGATGATGACAGTCCGTTCAGCAGCATCTGTCCTGCCTCTTGGCCAAGCACTCGCGGTGGCGGAGCGGAACGGTCGCGCAGGCCCCCGGCGGAATGGCCCGGCGGCACCTTGCCTGGCCAAGGCGCGCACAGGCGCTGCCGTCCGGGTCGCTCGCCACCCCATCCGGGGCAAGGGCCAGGCGGCGTTCTACGCGGGCGAGAAGGAGCCGCCGCGCCCCTGACGCGCGGAAAGGGAGACAGCATGACCATCCAGCATCTGAAACGCGGCAAGCCCGAAGCGGAGAGAGCCGAGGACGACGCCCGGGTGCGCGCCACGGTGGAAGGCGTGCTGGCCGATATCGCGGCGCGCGGCGACGCGGCGGTGCGCGACTTGTCGGCGAAGTTCGACCGCTACGAGCCCGAGAGCTTCCGCCTGACGGGTTCCGAGATCGAGGCTGCGATGCAGAAGGTGTCGGCCCGCGACATGGCCGACATCCGTTTTGCCCAGGACCAGATCCGGCGCTTCGCGGAGGCGCAGAAGGCCTCCCTACGCGACATCGAGGTGGAGACCCTGCCCGGCGTGATCCTCGGGCACCGCAACATCCCGGTGCAGTCGGTGGGCTGCTACGTGCCGGGCGGCAAGTTCCCGATGGTCGCCTCGGCCCATATGTCGGTGCTGACCGCCGCCGTCGCGGGCGTCCCCCGCATCATCGCCTCCGCCCCTCCGGTGAAGGGAGAGCCCCACCCCGCCATCGTCGCCGCGATGCATCTGGGCGGCGCGCACGAGATCTATGTGCTGGGGGGCATGCAGGCCGTCGGCGCCATGGCGCTGGGGACGGAGACGATCCGGCCCGTGGACATGCTCGTGGGCCCCGGCAACGCCTATGTGGCCGAGGCCAAGCGCCAGCTTTACGGCCGCGTGGGGATCGACCTCTTCGCCGGGCCGACCGAGACCATGGTCATTGCCGACGACACCGCCGCCGACCCGGAGCTTTGCGCGACCGACCTCCTGGGTCAGGCCGAGCACGGCTACAACTCGCCCGCCTGCCTCATCACCAACTCCCGCAGGCTGGCCGAGGGGACGCTGGCCGAGGTGGACCGCCTCCTGACCCTCCTCCCCACGCGTGAAACCGCCGCCGCCTCCTGGCGCGACTACGGCGACGTGATCCTGTGCGACACGCATGAGGAGATGCTGGGCGTCGCCAACGACATGGCCTATGAGCATGTGCAGGTCATGACCGACCGGGACGACTGGTACCTGAACGGCATGCACAGCTACGGCGCGCTGTTCCTGGGGCCGCGCACCAATGTCGCGAACGGCGACAAGGTCATCGGGACGAACCACACCCTGCCCACGCGCAAGGCCGGGCGCTACACGGGCGGGCTCTGGGTCGGCAAGTTCCTCAAGACCCACAGCTACCAGCGCATCGTCACCGACGAGGCGGCGGCGCTGGTGGGCGAATACGGATCGCGGCTCTGCCTTCTCGAAGGGTTCGTGGGCCATGCCGAGCAGTGCAACATCCGCGTGCGCCGCTACGGCCACCGCAACATCGCCTACGGCGCCCCGGCCGAGGCGCGCGAGGCGGCGGAATAGTCCCATGCCCCTCGACCTGCCCCCTGCCCCGTCCTTCCGCCTCGACGGCAAGCGCGCACTCGTGACGGGCGCGTCCTCCGGCATCGGCCTCGCATCCGCCGCCGCCCTCGCACAGGCGGGGGCCGAGGTCACGCTGGTCGCCCGTCGGGCGGAGGAACTGGAGGAGGCGGCAGAGGCCATCCGGACCGAGGGCGGCCGGGCCACGGCGCGTCCCCTCGACGTGACCGACCTCGCCGCGATGGCGGCGCTGGTGGCGGAGCGGGGGCCGTTCGACGTGCTGGTGAACGCCGCGGGCCTCGCCCGGCACTCGCCCGCGCTCGACACCGATCCCGCCGATTTCGACGCGACGATGAACCTCAACCTCCGTGCGGCCTATTTCCTGACGCGGGAGGTCGCACGTGGCCTCATCGCCTCGGGCCGTC
>CADCUU010000124.1 GCA_902805995.1 uncultured Rubellimicrobium sp. | reverse complement strand
GGTGCCGCGGGGATCGGCTGTCGCGGTGATGGGGCCGTCGGGGGGCGGCAAGTCCACTCTGCTGGCGGCTATCTCGGGCTTCCTCGCGCCGGTCGCGGGGCATGTTCTCTGGGAAGGGCGGGACCTCTGGCCGCTTGCGCCGGGCGCGCGGCCAGTGGGGATGCTGTTTCAGGACAACAACCTGTTCCCGCATCTGACGGCGCTCCAGAACGTGGCGCTGGCCTTGCGGCCGACCTTGCGTCCCGGACCGGAGGAGCGCGCCCGAGCCGAGGCGGCGCTCGCCCGCGTGGGGCTGGAGGGCTTGGGCGGACGGGGGCCCTCGCAGCTTTCGGGGGGGCAGCAGGGCCGGGCGGCGCTCGCGCGGCTTCTGCTGCAGGAGCGTCCGCTGGTGCTGATGGACGAGCCCTTCGCGGCGTTGGGTCCCGCCCTTAAGGCCGAGATGCTGGAGCTTACGCGCGAAGTTCTCGGGACCCAGGGCGCCACGCTTCTGATGGTGACGCATGACCCGGAGGACGCGCGGGTCCTGTCCGAGTCGGTGATCGTCGTGGCCGAAGGGCGTGCGGCCCCGCCCGAGCCCACCGCCGCTCTCCTCTCCGATCCGCCCCCTGCGCTTCGGGCCTATCTGGGTTCGGGGGGTTAGATATCCTGGGGCCTTGAAGTGCTTCGGGGCGTATGGGCCGGCGGAACGGGCCCTGGTAGTAGACGGAAGGGTGGGGGAAATCGGGGGCGTGATCCCCGATGGTTGCTAAGGCTTCTGTGAAAGGCAAGCTTGACTGCCTGGGCCGCAGGTGAGGCCGCGTCGACCTGTCGTTCCTCCGATGCGCCCGGCAAGGCTGGCCATCACCCCCTGTGCGGGACTAGGTCCAGCCACAGGCCCACTCATCGCGAACGAAAAAGGGGCGCCCGGTTTCCCGAACGCCCCCTTTATATCGTCAGGCCCGGGCTTCAGAGCCCGTGCTGGTCCTTGCCGATCGGCCGGCCCCCGGCCTTCACCGGTGCCCAGACGCGCTTGTTGGTGAGGTACAGGAGCACCGCGAGCGCGGTCAGGAAGATGAGGCCGGTCAGCCCCGCCTGCTTGCGCGCGTTGAGCTTGGGCTCGGACGTCCACATCAGGAAGGCCGCGGCATCGTGCGACAGGGCCTCCACGTCGTTGCGCGAGCCGTCCACGAACTCGACCTGACCGTCCGACAGCGGCGGCGGCATGGCGATCCAGGAGCCCGGATGCAGGTGATGGCCGTGCTCGTCCTTGCACTCCTCCGGGTAGCCGCCCGCCGCGAAGGACACGTTGTAGTAGCCCTCGAAGTCCTCCGGGGCGCATTCCGGGGGCTCCTCGTAACCGTTCAGGAGCGAGGCGATGTATTCCGGCCCGCCCATGCCGTTGAAGAGCTGCGACAGGCCCGAGCCGTAGGGGCCCTCGAAGCCCTTGCGGGCCTTGGCCATCAGCGACAGGTCCGGCGCGTTGGAGATGGACGACTGAGGGAAGCGGTCGGCCGGGGTAGCGGTGCGGAAGTCGCCCTCGCCGTCGGCGAGGGTCTGGTCGAAGACCTCGTAGAACTCCGCATAGGCCCGCATCTGGTCCTCGGGGAGTTCGGGGCCGCCGGGCTCCGCGAGGTTGCGGAAGGCGACGTAGGACAGCCCGTGGCAGGAGGCACAGACCTCGGTGTAGACCTGAAGGCCCCGCTGGAGCTGGAGCGTGTCATAGGAGCCAAAGGGCCCCTCATGGGCGAAGGCGTAGTCGGTGACCTCCGCCTCCCCCGCCGCGAAGGCGGGGAGGGCGCTGGAGAGGGCGAGCGCTGCGCCGAGTGCTAGCGACCTGAGCATCGTGAACCTTATCCTCTCACTCGGCCGGGCTGCCGGCGAACTGCTTGGTGCCCCCGGTCTGGGGGTCGTAATGGGCCGCGAAGTCGGCCTCGATGGAGACGGGCGGGGCCACGGGCTTCTCGAGCACGCCGAGGAGCGGAAGGATCACCAGGAAGTAGGCGAACCAGTAGGTCGCGGCGATCAGCGCGATGTAGGGATAGATCCCCTCGGCCGGCATGGCGCCGACCCACATCAGGACCATGAAGTCCAGGGCCAGGAGCCAGAACCACCACTTGAACATCGGGCGGTAGCGGCCCGAGCGGACGAGCGAGGTGTCGAGCCAGGGCGCCAGCGCCATGATCGCGATCGCGCCGAACATCGCCAGCACGCCGAAGAACTTGGCGTCCACGATGCCCAGGGTGATCCAGTCCACGAACATCACCACCCACACGTCGCCGGTGAAGGCGCGCAGGATCGCGTAGAAGGGCAGGAAGTACCATTCCGGCACGATGTGCGACGGCGTGGCGAGCGGGTTCGCCGGGATGTAGTTGTCCGGGTGCCCGAGGTAGTGGGGCATGAAGGCCACGATGGCCCAGAACACCGCGAGCACGACGGCCAGGGCGTAAAGGTCCTTGAGCACGAAGTAGGGCCAGAACGGCACGGTGTCGCGCTTGGCTTCTTCCTTGGAAGAGCGGCGGACCTCAACCCCGGTGGGGTTGTTGTTGCCGGTGGTGTGGAAGGCCCAGATGTGGACGATGCTCAGGCCCAGCAGCACGAAGGGCAGCAGGAAGTGGAGCGAGAAGAACCGGTTCAGCGCCGGCTGGCCCACCGCGCCCGCGCCCAGCAGCCAGGTCTGGATCGACTCGCCCACGAAGGGGATCGCGCCGAAGAGGCCGGTGATCACCGAGGTGCCGTGGTAGGACATCTGGCCCCAGGGCAGCACGTAGCCCATGAAGGCGATGCCCATCATCAGCACGAACATCAGGACGCCGATGATCCACGTGATCTCGCGCGGGGTCTTGTAGTTGCCGTAGTAGAGCGTGCGGAAGATATGCAGGTAGACGGCGACGAACATCAGCGACGCGCCGTTCTGGTGGAAGTAGCGGAGCATGTGCCCGCCGTTCACGTTCCGCATGATGTGCTCGACGGAGGCGAAGGCCATGTCGACATGCGGGGTGTAGTGCATGGCGAGGATGATCCCCGTCACGATCTGCCCCACCAGAGCGAAGGTGAGGATGATCCCCCAGATCCACATCCAGTTGAGGTTCTTGGGCGTGCGGATCGTCACGAAGCCGTGGATCAGCGAGATGATGGGGAGCCGCCGCTCGACCCATTTCTCGGCGCGGGTCTTGGGGACGTAGTCGTCGTGCAGGACGCCGGACATACTGGAACCTCCTCAGCCGAGCTGGATCGTCGCCGCGTCCACCCAGGTGGCGACCGGAATGGGCAGGTTGCGCGGCGCGGGGCCCCGCCGGACCCGACCGGCGGTGTCGTAGTGCGAGCCGTGGCAGGGGCAGAACCAGCCGCCGAAATCACCAGATTCGCCCAGCGGCACGCAGCCCAGGTGGGTGCAGACACCCATCTGGACGAGCCAGGTGCCGGCCGGGGACTCCGCTCCCTCGAACGCCGTGAGGGCCCGGTTCTCGTCGGTCGCGGGCGCGTCCTCTGCGAGGTTCGCGTTGTTGGCGCTCGAGTCCACGAGCTCCTCGACGGGAACCTCGCGGGCGGCGGCGATCTCTTCCTCGGTGCGGGCGCGGATGAAGACGGGCTTGCCCTGCCAGAGCACGGTAAGCTGCGTGCCGGGGGTGACCCCGGCCACGTCCACCCGGATCGAGGCCAGGGCGGTCACGTCCGCCGACGGGTTCATCTGGTTGACGAGGGGCCACACGGCCGCTCCGGTCACCACGGCGGCGGCGCCGGCCGTCGCGTAGTAGATGAAGTCGCGGCGGGTGCCCTCAGGAGCTTCGAGTTGCGACAAGGGAACCTCTCTCGGGATGGGGGCGGCAGGGCCGTCCAAGCGCAGGCGGACGCACGCCTGCGCGCTCGCCCGTAACGGGGCGGCTTTTACCACCAAAATCGCCGCGGTCCAGCGGACAAGACCGCGCAGGGCAAGGCCGGACGACGTGATCCGGCAAGGGTGCAACGGAGGGTCATGGGACAGCATGGCTCGCTTCGGGAGCAGGGGATGATCCATGGGGCAGTTGCGGCATTGGGTCGCAGGCGGATCTGCGCCGGTTTTCGCGGCCGGGCTGCCGGACTCGGCGCCGTAGACGACTGTGGGCTTGCCGGATGGCAGGGGCCTCCCTATCGTGTTTACATATTCCCAGGAGACCCGATGCGCGCCCTTCTGCTGCCCATGCTGTTGCTGGCTGCGGCCCCGGCGGCCGCAGAGGTGCAGCTCAGCTTCTACGGAGGCTGGGCGGGTGCGCCCGACGACGGCGTGACGCTGAGCGGCAACGCCGTGACCCCGGAAATCGGGGTGCCAGTGGAGGACGGGAGCCAGGCGGGGCTCCGTGCGACGTGGTGGACCGACGGTGATTTTGGCGTGGCGCTCGACTACAGCCGCTTCAGCCTGTCCGAAGGGGAGGGTGCAGAAGCCGGCCTGTCGTTCGATGGGCTGGATACGCTCACAGTGAGCGGCCTGCGCCGGTGGGACGGCGTCCTTGGGACGGTCACCCCGTACGTTGGCGCGGGCGTCGGAATAGGCGTAGCCGAGGCGGAGGTGGGGCCCAGCGGCGCACCCGAGGACGTTCGGATAGAGGGTCCCGCCGTTTCCTGGGTCGCCGGGGCCACGGTTCCCCTGGGCGGGAACTGGGCGGTCTTTGGGGAGTACGAGGGCACCTACACCGATCTGGACGGCGAGGCGGAGGATGGCCGCACGGTCGATCTCGACGGGGTGACGAACTCCATCAATCTCGGCGTGAGCTTCAACTTCTAGGTCAGCCTGGCCGGGTTGTCGCGATGCTCGGCCGCTGACCCATCCCTGCTTCCCAGGCTGCAAGCCGGGGGCGCCCTTCCCGCCAGTCGCGCGCGCCGTGCCGGAAGTCGAGGTAGCCCAGAGCGCAGGCCAAGGCGACCTGACCCATGTCGAGGGGCCCGGCGAGCCGCCTCGCCCAGTCACGCTCCAGCACGTCGAGGGTGCGCACGACCTTGGCCCATTGCGCCTCCAGCCAATCGGGCCACTGCTTCTCCTCCGGGCGCAGCCGCACCTCGTAGGCCATGAGGAGCGCCGAATCGAGCAGGCCCTCGGCCAGCGCCTCAAGCATCAGCACGTCCCAGAGCCGAGCCTCGGGGTAGAGGCCCGTCCCCCATTGCGCATCGAGGAAGCGGCAGATCACGCGGCTGTCCACCAGGGCCGAGCCGTCGTCGCGGATCAGCACGGGGATGCGGCCCAGCGGGTTGTGACCGGGAATGGCCGGGTCGGTGGCCAGCGCCGTGGTGGCGACGGCCTGCTCCTCCACCTCTCCCTCTCGCCCGGCCTCGCGGATCAGGACGCGGACCTTGCGGACGTAAGGAGAGGCGGGGGAGATCAGGAGCTTCATTGGCGGGTTCCTGTGGCTGCGCCCGGAGCGTAGGAGCCGCGCCTGGCCGCCTCAAGGCCCCTCAGGCGGCGAGTTGCCGGGAGACGACGCCGCGGATCACCGCATCGACGATGGCGCCCACGGGACGGTCCTCGCAGAAGGTCACCTCAGCGAACTGCTCGGTCCGGCCCATGCGGGGGCTTTCCATGAGCACCTTGTGCGGGCGGCCGACCTGGGCCGCGAGGTGCCGCCCTGCCGCCGCCTCGCCCGCCGCGCGCAGGCGCGCCGCCCGTTCGCGGATCGCGGGCCCGGGAACGGCCGGCATCTTGGCCGCCGGGGTCCCCTTGCGGGGCGAATAGGGGAAGACGTGGAGCCAGGTGAGGTGGCAGTCCTCCACAAGGCGAAGGCTGCCGTCGAACATCTCTTCGGTCTCGGTCGGGAAACCGGCGATGAGGTCGGCGCCGAAGGTGATGTCGGGGCGCAGGGCGCGGGCCTCCTCGCAGAAGCGGATGGCGTCGTCGCGCAGGTGCCGCCGCTTCATGCGCTTGAGCGTGAGGTCGTGCCCGGCCTGCAAGCTCAGGTGCAGGTGCGGCATCAGCCGCGGCTCAGTGGCGATGGCTTCCATGAGCTTGGGGTCGGCTTCGATGGAATCGATGGAGGAGATGCGCAGACGCGCGAGCCCCGGGACGTGACGGAGGATCTGCATGACAAGATCCCCCAGCCGGGGCGCGCAAGGCAGGTCCGCGCCCCAGGAGGTCAGGTCCACGCCGGTCAGGACCACTTCAAGAAAGCCCTTGTCCACCAGCCGCGCGATCTGGTCCACGACGACGCCCGCGGGGACGGAGCGCGAGTTTCCCCGGCCGTAGGGGATGATGCAGAAGGTGCAGCGGTGGTCGCAGCCGTTCTGGACCTGCACATAGGCCCGAGCCCGGCTGCCGAAGCCGTCGATGAGGTGGCTCGCGGTCTCGCGCACGGACATGATGTCGTCCACGAGCACGCGCTCGGTCTCTCCTACGAAGTCCGGGGCGGAGGTGGCGCGCATCCGCGACCAGGCCTCGGGCGCCATCTTCTCGGCATTGCCGAGGACGAGCGACACTTCGGGCATGGCGGCGAAGGTTTCGGGTTCCACCTGCGCGGCGCAGCCGGTGACGACGACGCGGGCGCCCGGATGTTCGCGCGAGAGGCGCCGGATTTCCTGCTTGGCCTTGCGGACGGCTTCGGCGGTGACGGCGCAGGTGTTCACCACGACGGCGTCTGTCACGCCCGCGCTGGCGGCCAGCGTCTTCATCGCCTCCCGG
>CADCUU010000123.1 GCA_902805995.1 uncultured Rubellimicrobium sp. | reverse complement strand
GCGGCCCGCCGCCCAAGCCGCCGGAAAAGCGGATCAACCCGGATTCGCCCTTCGCCGTCCTCGCCAACCTGAAGCTCCGCTGACGACGAAGGGCGGCCTTGGCAGCGAGCGGCGAGGGAACGGAGGACCGGGACTGGCAGCGCCTCGACAAGTGGCTCTGGTGCGCGCGGGTGGCCAAGACCCGCGCCGCCTGCGCCCGCTTGGTGGAGGCGGGCGGCATCCGTCTCAATCGCCAACCCGCCGAGAAGCCGCACGCGCGCCTTCGGCCGGGGGACGTGCTTACCCTCGCGCTCGGCTCGCCGGAGCGGGGCACCATCCGGGTGTGGCGGGTGCTGGGGCTGGCGGCGCGGCGCGGGCCGCCGACTGAGGCGCGCGGCCTCTACGAGGACCTGTCGGGGCAGGCATGAGCGCGCCGCGCTTGTCAGCGGGTGGGGGGCGGTCCATGTGTCGCGCCATTCCCGCCGCCTGCTTGGCGGATTGCCGTGCGGAGACGTCTTGTGACCTACGTCGTTCTCGAAAACTGCATCAAGTGCAAGTACATGGACTGCGTCGAGGTGTGTCCGGTGGACTGCTTCTACGTCGGCGAGAACATGCTGGTCATCCACCCGGACGAGTGCATCGACTGCGGCGTGTGCGAACCGGAATGCCCGGCCGAGGCCATCGTGCCCGACAGCGACGACCGCGCCGCCGCTTGGGCCGAGGCCAACCGCACCTATTCCACCCAGTGGCCCAACATCACCCGTAAGGGCGAGCCTCCGCCGGATGCGGACGAGTGGAAGGACAAGCCAGGCAAGGCGGAGCTGTTCAGCGCCGAACCCGGCAAGCCCTGACCCGACCGGCCTTCCAAGGCCCCGATCCCCGGGGGTGATGACATCGCCGATCTGAAATGCTACCCTTTCGGGATAATGGCTAGGCCGACTCGGGTTCGGCCGTCCAGGGTATCGCCAATCCCAGGTTCTAGGGCGACACCCGGAGGCGGGTGGACGGCTCCCCACACTCCCGGCCTGTGCTGGAGGGAGAGATCGCTCGCATGAAGGCATCCGCCCCCGCCAAGGGATCAGGAAAGCGCACCTCCGGTGGCAAAGCCGTGAGCAAGCCGGCTCCGAAGGCGAAGAAGGCAGCGCCGGCCAAGCAGGCCACCGCCATCCGCCGGGTCGCAACGACGCGCCCGAAGCTCAAGACCG
>CADCUU010000122.1 GCA_902805995.1 uncultured Rubellimicrobium sp. | reverse complement strand
AACAGCCCTAAAATCATGGGCCCTGACGCATCTTGGGGTCTTCTGAGGAGTGTAGATGGTGCCCAGGAGAGGACTCGAACCTCCACGTCCTTGCGGACACTGGCACCTGAAGCCAGCGCGTCTACCATTCCACCACCTGGGCACGGGGTGTGGCGGGGGACATACGGGCAGCCGCAGGGGGTGTCAACAGCCTCCGATGCGAAACCCGCCAGCGCTTGCCGAGGCCGCCCGCCAAGGGTAGACGGCAGTCGCGCCACGCAAACGAGGGAGCCGCCCATGTCGAAGCTGGTCACGATCTTCGGGGGTTCGGGCTTCCTGGGCCGCTACGTCGCCCGACGCATGGCCAAGGAGGGCTGGCGCGTCCGCGTGGCCGTCCGCGACCCCAACATCGCCCACTTCGTGCGCATGTACGGCCATGTGGGGCAGGTCGTGCCAGTGGCCTGCAACATCCGCGACGACGACTCGGTCCGCGCCGCGCTCCGGGGGGCCGATGCGGCGGTCAATTGCGTGGGCACCTTCGACCTCAAGGGCCGCAACTCCTTCCAGGCCATCCATGTCGATGCCTCGTCCCGCGTCGCCCGTACTTGCCTGGAGGAAGGGGTCCGCCACCTCGTCCACATCTCGGCCATCGGCGCCGACGCCTCGTCGGGCAGCGAATACGGCCGGTCCAAGGCCGCGGGCGAACAGGGCGTGCTCGCCCACATGCCCTATGCCGTGATCCTGCGCCCCTCCGTCATGTTCGGGCAGGAGGATCAGTTCTTCAACCGCTTCGCCACCATGGCCTCGCGCGGGCCCGTCCTGCCGCTCGTGGGCGCCGACACGCAGTTCCAGCCCGTCTGGGTGGACGATGTCGCGCAGGTCGCCGCCCGCGCCGCCACCGGCCGCGTCTCCCCCGGCATCTACGAACTCGGCGGGCCCGAGACCATGACCTTCCGCGAGATCATGGACCGGATGCTCCACGTCATCCGCCGCCGCCGCATGATCCTGGGCCTGCCCTTCTGGCTCGGCAACCTCATGGGCAAGGGCTTCGGCCTCGGCCAGACGCTCACGGGCGGCCTCCTCAAGGCGCCGATCACGACGGATCAGGTGGCCTCTCTCCGCCGCGACAACATCGTGGCCCCGCAGGCGCGCGGCTTCGACGCGCTGGGCGTCTCCCCCGCCGCCATGGAGGCGATCCTCCCCGACTATCTCTGGCGCTTCCGCCCCTCCGGGCAGTACGCCGCGCTCAAGGAAACCGCCCGCAACCTGCGGAGCTGACCCCTTCGGCCGCGGCTCCCGCGGCCCCGCATCCCCGGACCCATCATGACCCTCCCCGAGGCCGCGACGGCCCTCCTCCTCGGCCTCCTCGAGGGGGCGACCGAATTCATTCCCGTCTCCTCCACCGGCCACCTCGTCCTCGCGAGCCACTTCCTCGGCTTCGACAGCCCGAACAACACCTTCCAGGTGGTGATCCAGCTCGGCGCGGTGCTGGCCATCGTCATCGCCTACCTGGGCAAGCTCGCCTGGGTCTTCGGCTCCGCCCCGCGCGACCCGGCGGCGCGGCGCTTCATCGGCGCGGTGCTCCTGGCCTTCCTGCCCGCCGCCCTACTGGGCGCGCTCCTCCATGACGTCATCAAGAACGTCCTGTTCGAGACGCCCCTCCTGATCGCCACGATGCTGATCCTGGGTGGCGTCGTGCTCCTCCTCGTGGACCGCCTGCCGCTCCGCCCCCGCTACGAGGAGGCCGACCACCTGCCCCTTGGCACCGCCTTCGCCATCGGCCTCTGCCAGTGCCTCGCCCTAGTGCCGGGCGTCTCCCGCTCGGGCTCGACCATCGTGGGCGCCCTCCTCCTGGGCGTCAGCAAGCGCGCCGCGGCTGAGTTCTCGTTCTTCCTGTCGCTGCCCACCATGGGCGGGGCTGTGGCCTACGACCTCTACAAGAACCGCGACGCCCTCGCCTTCGACGACATGGGCCTCATCGCCCTGGGCTTCGCCATGGCCTTCCTCAGCGGCCTTCTCGTGGTCCGCATCCTTCTCGACTTCGTCGGCCGCCGCGGCTTCGCGATCTTCGGCTGGTGGCGCATCCTCGTGGGCGGCGCGGCCATCCTGTTTCTTTCCATGGGCTTCTGAGGAGGTAGGGAACCCGCCCTGACCTGAATTCAGGAAAGTTCTCGCCTGTAGCCCAAGCCCCGCGGCAACTTTGTGCATGAAAGGTCAGTATTGCTGACTTTTCATCGTTTCCCGCCTCGTTTATGCGCTCTCCGACCCTTGCGTCAGGAGGACACCGTGGCCGTCGAGAAGATGCTCAAGTTCGTTTCCGTCGGCCGCGACATGCCCGAAAAGCGGGAAGCCGGGGACCGTCGCCACGACTTCCTCGAAATCTACGGCGACTTCGCCGTGCCCAAGGCGCAGGAGCAGGCGTCCCGCTGCTCCCAGTGCGGCGTGCCCTACTGCCAGGCGCATTGCCCGGTGCACCACAACATCCCCGACTGGCTCCGCCTCACCACCGAAGGCCGCCTGCGGGAGGCCTACGAGATCGCGCAGGCCGCCAACAACTTCCCCGAATTCACCGGCCGCATCTGCCCGCAGGACCGCCTCTGCGAAGGCAACTGCGTCATCGAGCAGTCGGGCCACGGCACCGTCACAATCGGCTCCGTCGAACGCTTCATCACCGACAACGCCTGGGAGGAAGGCTGGGTGCAGCCCATCCGCCCGTCCATCGAACGTCCCGAATCCGTCGGCATCATCGGCGCCGGCCCCGCGGGCCTCGCCTGCGCGGACACGCTGCGCCGCGCGGGCATCCAGGTCACCGTCTACGACCGCTACGACCGCGCGGGCGGCCTCCTCACGTATGGTATCCCGGGCTTCAAGCTCGAAAAGGACGTGGTCATGCGCCGCGTCGACCACCTGCGCGACGGCGGCGTGGACTTCGTCCTCGACTGCAACGTGGGCGAGGACCTGTCCTTCGACGCCATCCGCGGCCGCCATGACGCGATCCTCATCGCCACCGGCGTCTACAAGAGCCGCGACATCGACAACGCCGACGCCCGCGGCATCGTCCGCGCCATCGACTACCTCACCGCGTCCAACAAGAAGCAGTTCGGCGACGACGTGGCCGCCTTCGACTCGGGCGAGCTCAACGCGAGCGGCAAGCGCGTCGTGGTCATCGGCGGCGGCGACACGGCCATGGACTGCGTCCGCACCGCGATCCGCCAGGGCGCGTCCTCCGTGAAGTGCCTCTACCGCCGCGACCGCGCCAACATGCCCGGGAGCCAGCGCGAGGTCGCCAACGCCGAGGAGGAGGGCGTGGAGTTCCTCTGGCTCTCCGCCCCCGAAGCCTTCGTGGGCGACCGCGTGGAGGGCGTGCAGGTCCAGAAGATGCGCCTCGGCGCCCCCGACGCCACGGGCCGCCGCTCGCCCGAACCGGCCGGAGAGGTCGTGCTCGAAGGCGCCGACCTCGTCGTCAAGGCCCTGGGCTTCGAGCCCGAGCCCCTGCCCGCCCTCTGGTCCACCCCCGGCCTGGAGGTCACCCGCTGGGGCACCGTCCGCGCCGAGTTCGGGTCGGGCCGCACGAGCCTCGACGGCGTCTTCGCGGCCGGCGACATCGTGCGGGGCGCGAGCCTTGTCGTCTGGGCCATCCGCGACGGCCGCGAATGCGCCGCGGCGATCCTCCAGTACCTGAGCCAGAGCGTCGGGGCCTCCTCCCGCGTCGCGGCCGAGTAAGGCTTTCGTTCCTCGACAGCGGGGGCGGGGCCGGGCCATCTGGCCCCGCCCATTCGCACCAAAGGATTTGCTCCATGCGCCTTGTCCTGGCCCTTGCCCTCCTCGCCGCCTCCCCTGCCCTCGCGCAGGAGGGGGAGACCCCCGCACGCCCCGACCGCCGCACCTTCCAGCCGCCCGAGGGCTGCACCGCCTTCCTCACGATCCAGATGGCCGCCTGCACCGTCTCGCACCACTTCACCTGCTCCGCCGACCCCGAGGGCTGGCAGCGCCGCGTGGACATGGACGAGGAAGGGATCGCCTATTCCGGCGCCATCGACGCGGAAACGCAGTGGATGGAGTCCTACCACTTCCTGCCCGGCACCCGGGAGTTCCTGCTCCCCGACCCCGCCGACCCAGCATCCTTCACCGACCTCACCACCAAGGGCCAGGACAGCTTCGACTTCACAACGAACTCCCCGGAACTCGGCCCCACCCGCTTCGTGGGCCAGGACCGCCTCATCGGCGAAACCGTCACCATCGACGGCGTGACCCTCGACCGGACCGAGTTCCGCATCACCGCCTACGCCCCCGACGGCTCCGAGGCCTGGAGCAGCACGGGCAACGAATACATCAGCCGCGACTGGCGCTTCTTCCTGTCGGGCACCAGCTCCATCGTCGCCGGCGGCACCGTCGAATCGACGGAGGACGCCCCCGTGGAGTTCATCTTCCCCGAGGAGCCCGGCTTCCTCTCCGTGAGCCCCAAGCACGGCTGCGGCCTGACCATGTCCGCGCTCGACGCCCTCAGCCAGGGGGCCCGGGGCTGATGCGCGCCGCTCTCCTCTCCCTCGCCCTCCTCGCCGCCCTCCCCGCCCACGCTCAAGATCCGGCCCAGGATCAGTCGGCGTCCGGCTCCCGCCTCTTCCAGGCCCCCCCGGGCTGCACCGTCCATGTGACGGTCCAGGGCGCCGCCTGCTCCGTCGAACACCAGTTCACCTGCTCGGGCGATCCCGCGGGCTGGCGCCGCCGCGTCCTCATGGACGAGTCCGGCATCTCGCTCTCGGACCTCATCGACGACCAGACCCAGTGGATCGAGGCCAACTACTTCGAGGTCGGCGCCACCGAGGTGCTCTCCCCCTCGAACCCCGACCCCGCGAACCTCGACACGCTGCTGTCCACCGGCGCCGATGCTTACGACTTCACGACCGAGAACCCGGATTACGGCCTCACCCGCTACGTGGGCGAGGATCGCCTGACCGGCGAGACGGTCGTCATCGACGGCGTGACCCTCGACGTCACGACCTTCGACATGGTCGCCTACGACGAGGCGGGCACCAAACTCTGGACCCGCCGCGGCGGCGGCTTCGTCCAACGCGACTGGCGGACCTTCTTCGCGGGACGGGAGACCTCGACCGTCAGCGGCACCCCGGAGGTCCTCGACGACTCCCCCGTGGAATTCGCCTTCCCCGGCGAGGACGGCTTCCTCTCCACCACCCCCCGCCACGGCTGCAACATGCTGATGTCGTCGCTGGGACCCGCCCAAGGGGGCCAGGGCTGATGCACCCCGCCGCGCGCCACCTCCCCAAGCTCGCCGGGGCGGCCCTCGCCGCCCTGGGGCGCATGGGCATGCGCACGGCTCAAGGCCTCCCTGACAGCCGCACCCCGCATCACGAGGAGGCCCCGCCATGACATCCGCCCCCCTCACCGGCCACTGCCTTTGCGGCGCCGTCACCGTCACGGTGCGCGGCACCCACGACCCCCGCGTCGGCGCCTGCCACTGCCGCATGTGCCAGCGCTGGTCCGGCGGCCTGTTCCTCTGCTTCAACGCCGAGGACGTGGAGGCCCAGGGCCCGGTCCAGACCTACGCCTCCTCGTCCTTCTCCGAACGCGCCTTCTGCGCCACCTGCGGCTCGCATCTCTGGTTCCACGACCTCGACAAGCCCGCGGGCACGGTGGAACTGATGCCCGGCCTCTTCGACGCCGCCCGCGACTGGCCGATGCGCTCCGAAATCTACACCGACCGCAAGCTCGCCTCGATCGATCTGGCGGGCGACCACCCCCGCGCCACCCGCGCGGAGTACGAATCCAAGAACCCCTTCGTGGAAGGAGATACCCCATGACCGCCACTCATCCGATCCAGCCCGGCGCGGCCCAGGGGACCACCGTCTACGACGACGCCTGGGTCCGGGCCGAGGAGGAGAAGCGCGCCTGGATGGCGGAGCATTCCCTCTACAAGGCCGATGACGAACACGCCTCCTGCGGCGTGGGCCTCGTCGTGGCCATCGACGGCAAGCCCTCGCGCGGCGTCGTCGAAAAGGGCATCCAGGCGCTTCAGGCCGTCTGGCACCGGGGCGCGGTCGATGCCGACGGCAAGACCGGCGACGGCGCGGGCATCCACCTCCAGATCCCGATCCCCTTCTTCCACGACCAGGTCCGCCGCACCGGCCACGAGCCCGACACGTCCAAGCTCATCGCCGTGGGCCAGGTCTTCCTGCCCCGCACCGACTTCGGCGCCCAGGAACGCTGCCGCACCATCGTGGAGACCGAGGTCCTCCGCATGGGCCACTACATCTACGGCTGGCGGCACGTCCCCGTGGACATCTCCGTCCTCGGCGAAAAGGCCAACGCCACCCGGCCGGAGATCGAGCAGATCCTGATCCGCAGCGAGAAGGACCTCTCCCAGGAGGAGTTCGAGCGCGAACTCTACATCATCCGCCGCCGGATCGAGAAGGCCGCCATCGCCGCCCAGATCCCCGGCCTCTACCTCGCCTCGCTCTCCTGCCGGTCCATCATCTACAAGGGGATGATGCTCGCCGAACAGGTCGCCACCTTCTACCCCGACCTCATGGACTCCCGGTTCGAGAGCGCCTTCGCCATCTTCCACCAGCGCTACAGCACGAACACCTTCCCGCAGTGGTCGCTCGCCCAGCCCTTCCGGATGCTTGCCCACAATGGCGAGATCAACACCCTCAAGGGCAACGTGAACTGGATGCGGAGCCACGAGATCCGCATGTCCTCCGACACGTTCGGCGACATGGCCGAGGACATCAAGCCGATCATCCCCTCGGGCACCAGCGACTCCGGCGCGCTCGATTCCGTGTTCGAGGTCCTCGTACGCGCGGAGATCGGAAGA
>CADCUU010000121.1 GCA_902805995.1 uncultured Rubellimicrobium sp. | reverse complement strand
CAAGGCCTACCCGGGCCCCGCCCTGCGCCGCCATGCGCGCCGCCCGGACCCCGCCCGAGCCGCCGCCGATCACGAAAAGGTCGAAGTCGAAGGCCATGTCAGTCCGAAACCTCCGAGAAGATGTTGTCCACCGCCGTGACAGGCGCGGCGTCCGGCACCTGCGACAGGTCCGTGACCTCGACGCTCTCGTCTTCGGCCCCCAGGATCAGCGTGTCGCAGATGTCGAGGAAGAGCCCGTTCTCCACCACGCCGGGGATCTGGTTCAGCAGAAGCGCAAGCTGCCGCGCGTCCCCGATCCGCTGGAGGTGCAGGTCGATGATGTGGTTGCCCTGGTCGGTCACGAAAGGCCCGCCGTCGCGCATCCGCAGCACCGTGCCCCGCCCTTGGACATCGAGCCCCGCGAGCAGGTCCTCGATCAGCTTGCGCGTGACCTCCCAGCCGAAGGGGATCACCTCCACGGGCAGCGGGAAGGCGCCCAGCACCCCCACCTTCTTCGCGCGGTCGGCGATGATGACTACCCGGTCCGAGGCGGTAGCCACGATCTTCTCCCGCAGGAGCGCCCCGCCCCCGCCCTTGATGAGGTTCAGCTCCCCGTCCACCTCGTCCGCGCCGTCAATGGTGAGGTCGAGCCAGCCCGCCTGCCCGAGGGTCACGATCTCGATCCCCTCGGCGCGGGCCAACTCGGCCGTGCGTTCGGAGGTCGGCACGGCGGTGATCCGCAGCCCCTCCTCGCGCAGCCGCTCGCCCAACCTGTGGACAAGGAACGCCGCGGTGGAGCCCGTGCCGAGCCCCACGCGCATCCCTGGCTCCACGTGCGCGGCCGCGGCGCGGGCGGCGGCGCGCTTGGCGCGGTCGATGGGGGACAGGTCGGTCATCGGGGGCCTCGGGCGTCGCTGGGTCGCGGACGATATAGGCCCTTGCACCGACAGGCGCGAGTCCTGCTGCTCGCCGGGGTCCTGTTGGACAGCGCCGCTGTGGAAACCGGCCCGGTTCGCTGCGGCCCGGTTTGTGACGGAACGGCATCCCGCCCCCTTCGCGCCCGAAAGCGTCGCTTTCCCGCGCGCAGCCGCGCCCGAAGCGGCCATGGTCCCCGCATGACGCCCTACCGCCTGCACTATGCCCCCGACAATGCCTCGCTCTGCGTGCGCCTCGCGCTCCTGCGTGCCGGCGCGCCGTTCGAGACCGT
>CADCUU010000120.1 GCA_902805995.1 uncultured Rubellimicrobium sp. | reverse complement strand
TCGGGACGCCTGCGCAACGCTCCCGCGCCCGCGCGATCATCCCCTCCGACACGTCGAGGCCCGTCACATGGGCCACCTCGCGCGCGAGGACTTCCACGAAGCGCCCGATCCCGCAGCCGACCTCGACCACGCGAGCCTGTGGCCCCAGAAGCCCCCAGCCGCGCATCCGCTCCACGACCTCCAGGGTCGCCGCGCGCAGAAGGTCCGGGTTCCCCAGGGCGTAAAGCGCCACGCCTCCCTCGGGCGAGACCTGCGCCAGCCGGTCGAATGCCTGCGCCCAGCTCGCGACCCCCTGCCCCGGCTCGTCGGCGGCCCCGCTATGCTCCACGCCGCCGATCACCGCCTTCACGTAGCCAAAGGCCTGCGGGTTCGCGCGCCACATCGCTAGCGCCTCGCCCAGCCGCGCGGCCCGATCCGCAGATGCGCCGCTCCGAGCCCCCATAAGCGCCCGCTCCACCTCCTCCGGGGCCGCAGCCTCCATCGCAAGCCGGAGGAGCGCCACATTGGCCGGCAGGCTCCCCTCGGCGCAGCCCTCAAGCGCGGGCCGCAGCCGTTCGAAGTCGGTCGGGGGCCAGCCGGGATCAGGCGTCATCGGGGAACTCCGCAAAGGTACTCGGCAGAGTCCTAGCGTCGGGGAACCCTGAGGCCACCGACCCCAGCCTAGGGCGTTGCGTGACTCCCCAGGGGAGCGTTCGTTGGGCTAAGACATCCTTAACCCACGCACGGCATGCTCCGGGCATCCCAGCCCAAGGACCCTCCCATGCCCCTCAACGACCCCGTCTCAGAGCGGCGCGATGTCTCCTTCCGCGCGCAAGGTATGGAACCCCGCCTCCCAGGCCTCGAAGCGCGCCTCGGCGATCGCGTCGCGCATGCCCTGCATGATCTCCTGGAAGTAATGGAGGTTGTGCCAGGTGAGGAGCATCCCCGCGATCATCTCGTTCGCGCGCACGACGTGGTGCAGGTAGGCCCGCGAATAGCCCCGGCAGGCCGGGCAGGTGCAGGCCTCGTCAAGCGGGCGCGTGTCCTCGGCATGGCGGGCGTTGCGAAGGTTCACCTGCCCCCGCCGTGTCCAGGCCTGCCCCGTGCGCCCCGAACGCGAAGGCAGCACGCAGTCCATCATGTCGATGCCGCGCTTCACGGCGCCCACGATGTCGTCGGGCTTTCCCACCCCCATGAGGTAGCGGGGCCGGTCCTCGGGCAGCAGCCCAGGCGCGTAATCCAGCACCCCAAACATCGCCTCCTGTCCCTCCCCCACGGCAAGGCCACCCACCGCGTAGCCGTCGAAGCCGATGGCCTTCAGCGCCTCAGCCGATTCCTCGCGCAAGCCCCGCGTGACGCCGCCCTGCATGATCCCGAACAGCGCGTGCCCCGGCCGGTCGCCAAAGGCGTCGCGCGACCGCTGCGCCCAGCGCATCGACAGCCGCATCGATGCGGCCACCGCTTCGTCCGTCGCGGGCAGCGCGGGGCATTCGTCGAAGGCCATCACGATGTCGGAGCCGAGGAGCTTCTGGATTTCCATGCTCCGCTCGGGGCTCAGATGGCGCTTGGAGCCATCGATATGGGAGGAGAAGGTCACCCCCTCCTCCGTCATCTTCCGCAGCGACGCCAGCGACATGACCTGGAACCCGCCCGAGTCCGTCAGGATCGGCCGGTCCCAGTTCATGAACTTGTGGAGTCCCCCCAGCCGCGCCACGCGCTCCGCCCCGGGCCTCAGCATGAGGTGGTAGGTGTTCCCCAGCAGGATGTCGGCCCCCGTCGCGCGCACGCTGTCGGGCAGCATGGCCTTGACGGTCGCGGCGGTGCCCACGGGCATGAAGGCCGGGGTGCGGATCTCCCCCCGCGTGGTCTGGATCACCCCCGTCCGGGCCGTCCCGTCGGTGGCATGGAGCGTGAAGGAAAAGCCTGCGGACATGGGGATCGCCTCCTGACGGGCCTCCCTATCGCAGGCGCGGGCGAGGCGGAACCCACCGGGCGGTCGCGGTCCCGTGTGTTGATCGGCGTCCCGGCGCGGCCCACAACTCGATCATGCGCCGTCTGCTCCTCGTCGTCCTCCTCCTTGCGGCCTGCGCCTCGCCCGGCGTGGCCGAGCGGAGCCCCGACCGCGATCCCGGCGGCTCCGTCGTCCTGCGCGTGCTGGAGATCGCGGCCCTGGAAGCCCGGGGCGAGGAAAAGCGCGTGGGGGGCGAATGCCTGTCGGCCTGCACGATGTATCTGGGGCTCTCCACCGCATGCTTCGAGCGCGGCGCGACGCTTGGCTTCCACGGCCCCACCCTTGCCTTTGGGGTGGAGATGACCCCGGCCCGCTTCGAGGCGATCACGCAGGCCATGGCCTCCTACTACCCGCCCCGCATAGCCCGCCTCTTCATGGAGGACTGGCGGCACCGGCAGGACTTCGTGCGCATCCCGGCGCGCCGCCTGATTGCCCAGGGCGAGGCGCGGGCCTGCCGCTGACGGGGGTGCGACGCCCAGGCCCTTTACCGGGCCAAAGCAATTCTTATATGAACCGTCAGGATTTCAGCCCCGGGGAGCCGCGCATGTCCTACACCGACGCCAGGATCGAGGGCACTCCCCTGATCGCGCCCTCCACCATCGAGCACCCGCTCTATGACAGCGTGGTCGAGGCCTGCCGCACCGTCTACGACCCGGAGATCCCGGTGAACATCTTCGACCTGGGCCTCGTCTACACGGTCCAGATCGACGCCGAGAGCGCGGTGAACATCGTGATGACCCTGACCGCCCCCGGCTGCCCCGTCGCGGGTGAGATGCCGGGCTGGGTGGCCGATGCCGTCAACGCGGTGCCGGGCGTGAAGCAGGTGGACGTCCAGATGACCTTCGAGCCCCAGTGGGGCATGGAGATGATGTCGGACGAGGCCCGGCTCGAACTGGGCTTCATGTAAGCCCTGGGGGAGGGAAGCCGGAATGCTCCGCTCCCCTGCCCTGCTGACCGTGACCGCCTTTGCTGTGGCGGATCTCCTGATCGGGAGTTCGACGGCTCTGGCGCAAGGGGCCGGGCGCTCACCTCCCCTGGAATGCGTGTCTCTCGAACTGGCCGCAACATGGGGTTTGCTCGCGACCACCGGCGCAGGTGCCGCGCCGCGCCCCGGTCAGCCGGGCGATGCAGCGACCTGCGGAGAGGACCTCGATCTGTTGGGGCTCCCGGGCCTGTCGTTGCCGGACTGCCGCGCCGCCATGGCCCGCATCCTCGACGACGGCGCCCCGGATAACGACGCGCTTGGGGCACCTTTCGACGACGTGGGCCTTCTCATCCACGACGTGCTGAGCGGATCGAGCCCTGATCTTTGCGCCGCCGTCCGGGACGCCCCCTGAGAACGGAAAAGGCCCGGACTTTTCGATCCGGGCCGATGTCCTGAAGCAACCAGACGTTTTTACTTCGTCGGGCCGATCATCATGACCATCTGACGGCCTTCGAGGCGGGGGAAGGACTCGATCTTTCCGGCGGCCTTCACATCCTCGGCCACGCGGTCGAGGAGAGCCTTGCCCAAGTCCTGGTGGGCCATCTCGCGGCCGCGGAAGCGCAGGGTGACCTTGACCTTGTCGCCTTCCTCCAGGAACTTGAAGACCGACCGCATCTTGACCTCGTAGTCATGCGTGTCGGTGCCCGGGCGGAACTTGACCTCCTTGATCTCGATGACCTTCTGGTTCTTCCGCGCCTCGGCTTCTTTCTTCTGCGTCTCGTACTTGAACTTGCCGAAGTCCATGATCTTGCAGACCGGCGGAACCGCCGTGGGCGAGATCTCGACGAGGTCCAGCCCCGCCTCCTCAGCCAGCGCGAGCGCCCGCTCGGGCGTCACGACTCCGAGGTTCTCGCCGTTGGCCCCGATCAGGCGGATATCCCCGCCGCGCAGGAGGCGCTCGTTGATCCGGGGGCCGGTTTCGCGCACCGGGGGTGCGTTGTGGGGTCTGCGTCCTATGGCTATGGTTCCTTCAGCCGTGTCGGGGAATGCGCGGCGCAAGATAAACCCCTAGGCGCGCGGCTTCAACCCCGCGGGTCCACCTCACGGCGCCGCGATCACACTTTGCAACCACACGGCTGCGTGACATATCACCTTGATGGATCAGGCGCCGACTGCGCCTGCGCGAGCTTCCGAAGGGACAGGCAGATGACACGTATCATTGCCATCGTCGTGGTAATCTTAGCCGCGGTGCTGGCCTATATGTACACCAGCGCCGGCGACGTGGAAATCGGCGAGGCCCCGACATCGACCGAGCCCGCCGCCGAGGGCGAGACCGAGGACAGCGCCTCGCCAGATGACGCGGCCGCGGTGACGAACCCGGCCCAGGAAGAGGCCGCCGAAGCCGGCAACGCCGAGGAAACGGCCGCCGAGGAGGCCGAGGGCGAGACCACTGAGGCCGCCCCGGCCGCCGAAGCCGGTGAGACCGAAGCCATCGAGGGCGAAGCCGCCCCCGAGGCCGACGTGACCGCTGACACCTCTGAGGCCGTTCCGGCCGAGGAAGGCCCCGCCGACGAGGAGCCCGATGCGGGAGTGGGCGCCGTCTCGACCGAGGAAGAGACCGACGGTGCCGGCACCGAGGGGATCACCGCCGAGGAAGGCGAGCAGGCGGGCCTTGAAGGCGACGTCTCCGAGGAGGCTGCTCCGGCCGAGACAGCGGCTGAGGGCGCCGACGCGAGCCAGACGCCCGAGAACCTCGACACCTCCGTGGACAACGCGCCCGAGGCCGTGGGCACTGGCGAAGGCAACGAGGACGAGGCCGCCGCAGCCGAAGCCGCCGACGGCCAGGGCACGGCCGAGGAGATCGAGCAGGCGACCGAGGGTGAGCCCGCCGAGGAAGGCGCGGCCGAGGGCGCCGCTGCCCCCGCTGACGCCGCTACGGACGCTGCCCCGGCGACCGAGACCACCACCGAGCCCGCCGCCGCGACCGAGGCGGCCCCCGCCGAGGGGACGGCGACTGAAGCCGCGACGGCCGACCCTGGCCCGGCGCTCCGCACCAACGAGCCGGAGGCCAGTGCGACGGCTGGTACGACGGCCGACATCGACGCGCTTCTCGACGCCGAGCCGGTCGACGTCCCGGCCGTGACGGCGGCCATCGAGGCCTCGGACCTCGAAGCCTCGGCCAAGACCCAGCTCACCGAAGCGCTGACGACCGCCCAGGACAGCCCGGCCCTTCTGCCGGACGTGCTGGAGCGGATCCGCACCGCCCTCTCGGGCGAGTGACGGCGAGGCGAACGCATCAGCTTGGTGCCGGAACGCCGCGGGTCATCCCCGCGGCGTTTGTCTTTCAAGAACCCTGCATCCGGTCGATCTCGGCCGCCACAAGGCGCTGCAGGGTCCAAAGGTTGCGATCGCGGATGCCATGGGCCTCCAGAGCCGCGACGGTGCTGCGCAGGTAATCGGCATTCGAGCCCTTTGGGCCGCAGGCGCGGGCGATCCGCGCGGCCGCCTCGTGCAGGGACAGGCCGCGGTGCACGTTCGGTCCCGTCGGTCCGGCCCAGAACACCAACCCGCGCAGCGGCCCGTCATCGGTGTCGAGGCGGATCCATCGGCAATGGGCCATGGTCTCGATGAACGGGAACTCCCGACGGGCGGACACATCGAGAACCTGGCGCTCCCGTCCGGCAGCGACCTCGAGCGCGAGGCCCACGCATCGGCCGCCGGACATCAGGGTCATCATCAGGCCCGGCGCCTCGGGCGTGCCGCGATGGCCGCGCATCACCAGTGCGAACTGCCGATGCCAACCCCGCGCCACGGCGCGACGACGCCCCACAGCGTCAAAGCCGGGATTCCAGATCAGCGAGCCATAGGCGAAGAGATGGAGGGCTCCGTCCGGGCGCTCGGCCATGAGGCGATCCACGAACGCCTCGTAATCGGCATCGGAGGCGCGCGTGAAAGCGGATGGATGAGGGAAGTCGTCCACGTGCCGCGTCGCGCGTGCGACATGGTCCTCCGTCAGGTGCAAGGCCTTTGGCGAAAAAGGGCGCATGATCGGATCATGCGCCCTTCCCCTACGTCATGTCAAAGCCCCTGTCAGACCCCGTCGCCCACGAAGGCCTTCTCGATCACGAACTCGGCGGGGTCGCTGTTCGCGCCCTCGCGCAGGCCCGCCTTTTCCAGCAGCGCCTTGATGTCGAGGTTGAAGGCCAGCGACCCGCAGACCATGGCCCGGTCGACGGCGGGGTCGAGCGGCGGGATGCCGAGGTCCGCAAAGACCTCCCCCGTCTCGATCAGCGTCGTGATCCGGCCCATCTTGGGCGACTGCTCGCGCGTCGTGGTCGGGTAATAGGCGAGCTTGCCTTCCACCAGTTCCCCGATCAGCTCGTCGTCCTTGAGCGATTCCACGATCTCGCGCCCGTAGGTCAGCTCGGACACCTCGCGGCAGGTGTGGGTGATGATGACCTGATCGTACTTCTCCCAGGTCTCCGGGTCGCGCAGGAGCGAGGCGAAGGGCGCGAAGCCCGTGCCGGTGGAGAACATCCACAGCCGCTTTCCGGGCAGGAGCGCGTCATGGACCAGCGTGCCGACGGGCTTTGGCCGCAGAATGATCTCGTCCCCCGGCTGGATGTGCTGGAGCTTGGAGGTCAGCGGCCCGTCGGGAACCTTGATGGAGTAGAATTCCAGCTCCTCGTCCCACGACGGGGAAGCGATGGAGTAAGCCCGCAGGAGCGGCTTTCCGTTGTCGCCCAAGAGGCCGATCATCACGAACTCGCCCGAGCGGAAGCGCAGCGACTTGGGCCGCGTCACCCGAAAGGCGAAGAGCCGGTCGTTGTAGTGCGTGACGGAGGTGACCGTCTGCGCATCGGGCAGGACGGGGGCGGCGGACTTCTGGTGCACGGCGGTCTGTTCGGT
>CADCUU010000119.1 GCA_902805995.1 uncultured Rubellimicrobium sp. | reverse complement strand
CTTCCACACGGGCTTGGCGAAGGGAAGGATCTTGGTGGCGACCTCATCCAAGGCGGCGCGGAGGGCGGCGCGGTCAATGGGATCGAGGCCCAGGCCGCGGCGCAGCGCGTCGTGGTGGACGAGGAGGCGATCGATCCGGAGGTCGAGCGTTTCCGGGTCGGCGAGGTCGGCCACGCGGACGGCGCGGCGGCCGACCTTGTCCTCGTAGGCGGGGCCGATGCCACGGCCGGTGGTGCCGATCTTGGCCACGCCGACCTGCGATTCACGCGCGCGGTCGAGTTCGCCGTGGACGGGGAGGATGAGGGGCGTGTTCTCGGCGATCATGAGGGTGTCGGGCGTGACCTCCACCCCCTGCCCCGCGAGACGCTCGATCTCCGCGAGGAGAGCCCAGGGGTCGAGGACGACGCCGTTGCCGATGACGGACGGCTTGCCGCGCACGATGCCCGAGGGCAGGAGCGACAGCTTGTAGACCTTGCCGCCGATGACGAGGGTGTGGCCCGCGTTGTGACCGCCCTGGAAGCGCGCGACGATGTCCGCACGCTCGGACAGCCAGTCCACGATCTTGCCCTTCCCTTCGTCGCCCCACTGCGCGCCCACGACGACGACGTTGGCCATGGCCCTCTCCCTTTCCCGCAAACGCGCCCCCTATAGCGGCCGAGCGCGGGAGGGGGAAGGCGCGGCGGTCGGGCGGGTGCGACCGGGTGTCCAGCAGGGCGGCGGGGCTTGCGGGAGGGGCCGAGTACCTTTAGAAGCGCCCCGTTCCGCGCCCCCGAGGAAAAGTCCCATGGAAACCGTCGCCCTCGTGATCCTTCTGCTTGTGGCGCTTGCGCTCGTGGGAGTCGTGCTGTTGCAGCGCAACGAGGGCGGTGGCCTGGGCATGGGCAGCGGCGGTCCGAACGGGACGCGGTCGCAGGGCACGGCGCTTCAGCGCGCGACCTGGGTGCTGGGCGGGGCCTTCATGATCATGTCCCTGGCTCTCACGGTGATCGCGGCGCAGGAAGCGTCCGACTCCTCGGTGGTGGACCAGCTCCGGTCGGGCGGCGCGGTCGAGGAAGAGGCGCCGGCGCTGCCGGATCTGGGTGGCGACCTGCTGCCCCCGCCCGCCGGAAACGCGCCCCTGGTGCCCACGGACAACTGAACCGAACGGGGTCGTCCCGGGTTGCGCAAGCGGGGCGCCCTGGGCTAGACGGGAATCCCGTGGCGGCGTGCCCGATGGCGCGCCGGCCTGATTTGTATTGGCACTCCACGGGGGCTATCGCATGGCGCGCTACATCTTCATCACCGGCGGGGTTGTGTCGTCCCTGGGCAAGGGGCTGGCCTCGGCTGCGCTGGGGGCGCTTCTCCAGGCGCGGGGCTATACCGTGCGGCTGCGCAAGCTCGACCCCTATCTCAACGTCGATCCGGGTACGATGAGCCCGTTCGAGCACGGCGAGGTGTTTGTCACCGACGACGGCGCGGAGACGGACCTCGACCTCGGCCACTATGAGCGGTTCACAGGGGTCGCGGCGCGACGGACGGATTCGATCTCCTCCGGCCGGATCTATTCCAACGTGCTGGAGAAGGAGCGGCGGGGCGACTACCTGGGCAAGACGATCCAGGTGATTCCGCATGTGACCAACGAGATCAAGGACTTCCTGTCCATTGGCGACGATGAGGTCGATTTCCAGCTTTGCGAGATCGGCGGCACGGTCGGCGACATCGAGGGGCTGCCCTTCTTTGAGGCGATCCGGCAGTTCACGCATGAGCGGCCGCGCGGGCAGTGCATCCTGATGCACCTGACCCTGCTGCCGTACCTCGCGGCCTCCGGCGAGCTGAAGACGAAGCCCACGCAGCATTCCGTGAAGGAGCTGCAGAGCATCGGCCTCGCCCCCGACGTGCTCGTGTGCCGGTCGGAGCATGCGATCCCGGAGCGGGAACGGGAGAAGATCGCGCTGTTCTGCAACGTGCGGAAGGAAGCGGTGATCGCGGCCTACGACCTCAAGTCGATCTACGAAGCGCCGCTGGCGTATCACCGCGAGGGGCTGGATCAGGCGGTGCTGGACGCGTTCGGCATCTCGCCCGCGCCGAAGCCGAACCTGAGCCGGTGGCACGACGTGATGGACCGGATGAACAACCCCGAGGGCGAGGTGCGCGTCGCGGTCGTGGGCAAGTACACGCAGCTGGAGGACGCCTA
Source organism: uncultured Rubellimicrobium sp. (assembly GCA_902805995.1). GTDB lineage: Bacteria > Pseudomonadota > Alphaproteobacteria > Rhodobacterales > Rhodobacteraceae > Rubellimicrobium. The sequence continues at coordinate 4,695 of CADCUU010000119.1, read as the reverse complement.
CAAGTCCATCGCCGAGGCGCTGACCCACGGGGGGATGGCGAACCGGGTGAAGGTCAAGGCCGAGTGGGTGGCGAGCGAGCTGTTCGAGCGGGAGGACCCGGCGCCCTTCCTGGAGGAGTTTGACGCGATCCTCGTGCCCGGCGGGTTCGGGGAGCGGGGCACGGAAGGGATGATCGCCGCGGCGAAGTACGCGCGGGAGCATCAGGTGCCCTATCTGGGGATCTGCCTGGGGATGCAGCTTGCGGTGATCGAGGCGTCGCGGAACGTCGCGCAGGTGACGAATGCGGGGTCGGAGGAGTTCGACCACGAGGCGGGCAACAAGCGGTTCACGCCGGTGGTCTATCACCTCAAGGAGTGGGTGCAGGGCAACCGCGTGGTGGAGCGCAAGATCACCGACGAGAAGGGTGGGACCATGCGGCTCGGGGCCTATACGGCGCGGCTGTCGCCGGGGTCGCTGGTCGCGGAGGTTTACGGCTCCGAGGAGATCGAGGAGCGGCACCGGCACCGCTACGAGGTGGACACGGCCTTCAAGGAGAAGCTGGAAGGCGTGGGCCTGTGCTTTACCGGGATGAGCCCGGATGGGCGGCTGCCCGAGATCGTGGAATGGAAGGAGCATCCCTGGTTCATCGGGGTGCAGTTTCACCCGGAGCTGAAGTCGAAGCCGTTCGAGCCGCATCCGCTGTTCGCGGGCTTCGTGAAGGCGGCGGTGGAGTCGGCGCGGCTGGTGTGATCGGCTGCGAGGGACGCTGAAGGTTCTGGTGGTTGCCCCCGCCTCCCCTGCTATCTGAGGCGGGGCCGCGAGAACGGTGTGAACGCCGCCGCGGTCCCGTGAGGAAGCCCAAGGGAGGACGGCGATGAGCGCGTTTCTGATTGCCCAGGTGAAGGTCACTGACCCGGCCTGGATCCCCGACTATGCGGCCAAGGTCCACGATATCGCGGCGAAGCATGGCGGGCGTTATCTGTCGCGCAGCCCCAACGTCACCCTGCTGGAAGGAGAGGCGCCGGACGTGTCCCTGGTGGCGCTGATCCAGTTTCCCGATGTCGCATCCGCGCAGGCCTTTGCGACGGACCCGGATTACGCCCCCTTTGTCGCCGCGCGGCAGGCGGGGAGCGTCAGCAACTTCTATGTCATCGATGACACGGATGCGGCTGGCGCAATCCCCTATCTGCCGAAGGCGGGCAGCTAGGCCCTAGAACCGGATGTCGAAGCGGCGCGTCACGCCGAGGTTGGCCGAGAGCTGGTCATCCTCGGTCGTGATGGGGCTATCGGCGGCGTCGTTCTGGAGGCGGTCGTAGCGGAGCCCGGCCTCGAAGCCCCAGAGTTCCGTGAGGCGGTAGTGGGCGGAGAGTTCCAGTCCGGCGGAGAGGATGCCGCCCTGGGCCTCGAAGGCGGTGAAGGCGCCGGTGCCGTCGGCGGCGGAGGCCAGCGATTCGGCCTCGGTCACGCCGAAATAGGTGGCGGCGTAGTCGTCGGAGCCGAGGAAGATGCGGGGACCGGCGCGGAGCGTCAGGCGGTCGGAGGGGCGGGAGACGAGGTCCAGACCGAGATCGGCCACGAGGGATTCGTGCCCGGTCACGCCGTAGCGGACCTCGGCAAAGGCGTCCCACCAGGAGGCGGAGTAGCGCAGGGCGCCGCCGAGTTCTATGGCGCGGTCCACGTCCATGAGGCCCTGGAGTTCCTCGTAGTCGTCGGAGGAACGTTCGCCGACGAGACGGAAGGCGCCGCCGATGTCGAAGCCCTGGGAGAGTCCGTCCGGGTCGGCGTTGCCGAAGGAGAGCGGGCCGACCGACAGGGCGCCGAAGGAGAAGCTCAGGTCGGGGCCGAAGGTGACCTCGTCGGAGCCGAAATAGCCGGGCTTGGCCTCCAGCCCCGCGCCGAGGGTGAAGGCGAAGCGGGGGCCGTCCTGCGCCAGGGTGGCGGCGGGGAGCAGGGTCAGGAGGGCCGCGAGGGCGGGACGGAGCATGAGCGGGTCCTTTGGAAGGGAGGTCCCGGGGAGACTAGACGGCACGGTTGGGGATTGCATCAGCCAACGTGAGGGGTGTGGGCCGTAGCACGGAGGTCGCTGATGCCAGGATGCCCGTGGGTCGGTCCTTGTTTGCACCGACTGCCCAAAAGACGGGGCGCAAGGAGCCCGGAGTGTTGGGGTTCGTGGCACTCGGGGCGCGCGGCGCCGCTTGACCGTGAGAGCTGACCTTTTGCGGGCACATGCCCTTGGCAGCGGCGCAGGGCGGGGGTGAGCCGCCCTGCGCGAGTGTGAGGAGGCCCCTGCCCTCAGCCGTCCTGGCGGATGCGGGCGTTCTGGGGGTCGTAGGGGCTGTCCTCGGTCACGACGGCGTCCCAGAGGTCGCGCAGCATGCGGACCTTGAGGCGTGTGCCCGGCACCGCGAGGTCGGGGCGGATGTAGCCCATGCCGATCTGCTTGCCGAACGCCACCGAGTAGCCGCCTGAGGTGAGGCGGCCGACCTTTGTGCCGTCCTCGGTGTAAAGCGCCTCACGCCCCCAGGGGTCGGCGTCGGCGGGGCCGTCGATCAGGACGGTCACGCATTTGGAGCGGACGCCCAGCGCCTGCATGGCGTCCTTGCCGCGGAAGTCCTTGGTCATGTCCACGAAGCGGGGGAGGTCGGCCTCCAGCGGCGTGGCGTCACGGCCAAGCTCGTTGCCGAAGGCGCGGTAGCTCTTCTCCTGGCGGAGCCAGTTCTGGGCGCGGGCGCCGACGAGCTTGAGCCCATGCGCCTCTCCGGCCTTCATGAGGAGGTCGAAGAGGTAGTTCTGCATCTCGATCGGGTGGTGGAGTTCCCAGCCCAGTTCGCCCGTATACGCCACGCGGATCGCCTGGACGGGGCACATGCCGAGTTCGATCCGGCGGGCGCTGAGCCAGGGGAAGCGCTTGTTGGAGAGGGCGGAATCCGGGTCGGCGTCCTTGATCACGGACTTGAGGAGCGCGCGGGCGTTGGGGCCCGCGAGGGCGAACACGCCCCACTGGGTCGTGACCTCCTGCACCTCGATGCGGCCGAAGGTGGGCTCCATGTCCTCCACGGATTTGCGGAGGTAGTCGCCGTCGTATTCGGCCCAGGCGCCGGCCGAGACGAGGTAGTAGTCGTCCTCGGCAAGCCGGACGATGGTGTATTCGGTGCGTGTGGTGCCTGCGTCGGTCAGGGCGTAGGTCAGGTTGATGCGGCCGACCTTGGGCAGCTTGTTGGTGGTGAACCAGTCGAGGAAGGCCGTCGCGCCCGGGCCCTTCACGCGGTGCTTGGCGAAGGCGGTGGCGTCGATCAGGCCGACGGTTTCGCGGATGGCCTTGGCCTCATCGACGGCGTACTGCCACCAGCCGCCGCGGCGGAAGCTGCGGGAGTCGTGGTCGAAGTTTTCGGGCGCGCCCTCGGGGCCGAAGTAGATCGGGCGCTCCCATCCGTTGACCTGGCCGAACTGCGCGCCGCGCGACTTCTGCCGGTCGTAGGCGGGCGAGGTGCGCAGCGGGCGGGCGGCGGGGCGTTCCTCGTCCGGGTGGTGGAGGATGAAGACGTGGTCGTAGGCTTCCTCGTTCTTGCGGGCGGCGTATTCGGTGGTCATCCAGTTCGACCCGAAGCGCTTGGGGTCGAGGGAGGCCATGTCGATCTCGGCCTCGCCTTGGGTCATCATCTGGGCGAGGTAGTGGCCGGTGCCGCCGGCGGCGGTGATGCCGAAGGAGAAGCCCTCCGCCAGCCACATGTTGCGCAGGCCGGGCGCGGGGCCGACGAGGGGGTTGCCGTCGGGCGTGTAGCAGATGGGGCCGTTGTAGTCGTCCTTGAGGCCCACGGTTTCCGAGGACGGAATGCGGTGGATGAAGGACATGTACTCCTGCTCGATCCGTTCGAGGTCGAGCGGGAAGAGGTCGGCGCGGAAGCCCTCGGGCACGCCGTATTCGAACCGGGCGGGGGCGTTCTTCTCGTAGGGACCGAGGATCCAGCCGCCGCGCTCCTCACGCACGTACCATTTCGCGTCGGCGTCGCGCAGGACGGGGTGCTGCGGGTTGGTGGAGCGCCACTGGACGAGGGCGGGGTCCTGTTCGGTGACGATGTACTGGTGTTCCACGGGGATCGCGGGGATGCGGATGCCGAGGAGCTTGGCGGTGCGCTGGGAGTGGTTGCCGGTGGCGGTGACGACGTGTTCGGCGCGGATGACCTCACGATCCTCGGTCGGGATGAGGTTGCCGCCGCGATCCTCCATCCGGGTGACGGAGACGCGCCAGTGGTCGCCGGTCCATTCGTAGCCGTCGACCTGCCACTTGCGCTCGATGGTGACACCGCGCTGGCGGGCGCCCTTGGCCATGGCCATCGTCACGTCGGCGGGGTTGATGTAGCCGTCCTGCGGGTGGAAGAGCGCGCCCTTCAGATCCTCGGTCCGCACGAGGGGCCAGCGGTCGGCGATCTCCCTGGGGCTCAGGAACTCGTGGTGGACGCCCGCGGTTTCGGCGGTGGTCGAGTAGAGCATGTACTCGTCCATGCGGTCCTGGGTCTGGGCCATGCGGAGGTTGCCCACGACGTAGAAGCCCGCGTCGAGGCCGGTCTCGGCCTCCAGCGACTTGTAGAAGTCCACGGAGTACTTGTGGATGTGGGTCGTCGCGTAGCCCATGTTGAAGAGCGGCAGGAGGCCCGCGGCGTGCCAGGTCGAGCCCGAGGTGAGCTCGTCACGCTCCAGCAGCATCGTGTCCCAGC
>CADCUU010000118.1 GCA_902805995.1 uncultured Rubellimicrobium sp. | reverse complement strand
GGGCCTCGCGCAGGTCTGGGGCAACGCGGGGGAGATCCTGCCCGAGGGGAGCCCGCTCGGCCTCATGGCCGGCGAGACGCCCAGCGCTGACGCGATATTGACCGGGGGGGATGCCGGGGGGGATGGTGAGCGCACCGAGTCCCTGTATCTTGAGGTCAGAGACGCCGAGGGCCCTGTGGACCCCGGCACATGGTTCCGCCTGGACTGAAAGGCCCTTCGATGAACAAACTCGCGCTTGCCGCCGTGGGAGGGGTCGCCCTGGGCCTCGTGGTCACGACCCAGTTCGCGGGCCCGCTCCTCGCCCAGGAGGCGGAGGACGGCGGCAGCATCTACCAGCAGCTCGACCTGTTCGGCGACATCTTCGAGCGCATTCGCGCCGAATACGTTGAGGAGGTGGACGAGGAGGAGCTGATCGAGGCGGCCATCAACGGCATGCTCACCTCTCTCGACCCGCATTCGAGCTATCTGTCGCCCAAGGATGCCGCCGCCATGCGCGTCCAGACGCGCGGGGAGTTCGGGGGCCTCGGCATCGAGGTCACGCAGGAGGAGGGCTGGGTCAAGGTCGTCTCGCCCATGGACGGGACGCCCGCCGATGCGGCCGGGATCACTACGGGCGACTTCATCACCGCCGTGGATGGCGAAAGCCTGATGGGCCTCACGCTTGACGAGGCGGTGGAGATGATGCGCGGGCCCGTGGGCTCCGAGATCGTGCTGACAATCGTCCGGGAGGGCGAGACCGAGCCCTTCGACGTGTCGATCATCCGCGACACGATCAAGCTCCAGGCCGTGCGGGCGCGCACGGAGGGCGAGACCGTGGTTCTGCGCGTGACCACGTTCAACGACCAGACCTTCTCCAACCTTGCTGAGGGCCTCGCCGCCCAAGTGGAGACGGCAGGCGGCGTCGAGAACGTGAACGGCGTGGTGCTCGACCTGCGCAACAATCCGGGCGGGCTGCTGGATCAGGCGATCTACGTGGCCGACGCCTTCCTCGATGCGGGCGAGATCGTGTCCACCCGCGGCCGCCAGTCGGCGGACGGGGAGCGCTGGAACGCCCAGCCCGGCGACATCACCGAAGGGCTGCCCATGGTGGTGCTCATCAACGGCGGCTCGGCCTCGGCGTCGGAGATCGTGGCGGGCGCGTTGCAGGACCATCGCCGCGCGGTCGTGGTGGGGACTCAGAGTTTCGGCAAGGGGTCGGTCCAGACGGTGATGCCGTTGGCGGGCGAAGGGGCCATGCGGCTGACGACGGCGCGCTACTACACGCCGTCGGGCCGGTCGATCCAGGCGCTGGGCATCGCGCCCGACATCGTCGTGGCCCAGCCCGTGCCGCCGGCGCCCATCGAGGGGGCCGAGGAGGCGGAGGAGCCCGGCTTCACCCCGCAGGAGATCCACGAGGGCGATCTGCGCGGCGCGCTGGGCAACGACTCCCTATCCGAGGAGGAGCTGTCCCAACTTGAGGAGGAGCAGGCCAAGGCCGAGGCGGCGGCGGCGCTCCGCGAGGAGGACTACCAGCTCGCCTATGCGATCGACATCCTGAAGGGGCTGTCGGCGCTTGGTCCGTCCGCGCCCGCCGCCATGCAGGCCGCCGAGGCGCAGACTCCCGCGGCCGAAGGTGCCGCCGAGACAGGCGAGCCGTGAGCGACGACACTGCGTTGGGCTACCGGCCCTGCGTGGGCCTGATCGTGACCAAGGGCGATGGCCGGGTGTTCGCCGGCCGTCGCAACGACCTGACCCCTGACGATCCCGCCGCATGGCAGTTGCCCCAGGGCGGGATCGACGAGGACGAGGGAATCGTGGCCGCCGGTCTGCGCGAGTTGGAGGAGGAGACGGGCATCCCCGCCTCCCTCGTGCAGGTCGAGGCTGTGGCGGCTGCCCCCGTGGCCTATGACATCCCGGAAGCCGCGCGTCCCGCCCACTGGCGGGGGCGCTGGCGCGGGCAGGCCATCACCTGGGTCAGGCTGCGGTATCTGGGAACCGATGGCGACGTGGGCGTGGCGACGGCGCACCCGGAATTCGCGGACTGGCGCTGGGACGATCCCGCCCGGCTGGCGGCCCACATCGTTCCCTTCAAGCGCGAGGCCTATCGCGCGGCTCTGGACCTGCTGACGGAGCGGGCATGATCCGCCCGGTCCTTGTGGCCCTGTCCCTTTTTGCGGCGACGCAGGCCGCGGCGCTGACCTGCCTTCCCGCTGATCCGATCCGCAATTTCCGGGAGGCGCAGGCCGCGCCGGAGAGCTACCACATCCTGCATGGCCGCCTGCGCTTCGATCGGTCGCTGATGCCGCGGGGGGTGAGCGACGACCCTGGGGTCGCGCCGAACCCAGTGGACGCGCAATTCGAGGGGTTCGCACTGGGGTCCGAGGGGTTCACGACGCCCGTCGAGGCCGAGGTCGTCCTTCAGTCCACCTGCGCCGGGCCCTATTGCGGCACCTTCGGCCCCGGCGAGGCGCTGCTCTTCGCGGAAATCACGGAGGCGGGCTACCTCGTGAGGATTGGCCCCTGCAGCGGCGGAGCCTTTGACCAGGTGAACCAGGACACCTTGGACGGCCTTGCCGCTTGCCTGCGCGGCGAGGGCTGCGGCCCCGAGGATGGGGCCGCCCTTCCCGTCAAGTAAAGCGGCTAGCCCAGTGCGGCCAGCACCGAAGGTTCGGCAAAGCCTGTGGGGGGGAGGCCGCGCGACGCCTGGAAGGACCGGATGGCCTGGATCGTGCGCGGCCCGATTGTGCCGTCCGTGCCGCCGGTGTCGAAGCCCATCGCGGTGAGCCGTTCCTGAAGGCGCACCCTCTCGGCCTGCGTCAGGGGGCGTTCCTGCGAGAAGAAGCCCCGCAGCGGAGGCTGCCCGCGGAGGCGGTCGGACAGGTGGCCCACGGTGATCGCGTAGGCATCGGCGTTGTTGTAGCGCTTGATGACGTCGAAGTTGTTGTACACGCGGAAGGCCGGGGAGCCCGCGGGCGTGATGATGCACCCGCCCGAGCCGCCCTCGTCCGCGAGTTCGCCCCACGGTTCGCCCCGACGCCAGCCCGATTTCGCGAGGTAGTTGGCGGTGGAGGCCAGCGCGTCCGACGGATCCTCGCCCCAGATGTCGCGCCGCCCATCGCCGGTGAAGTCCACGGCGAGCGATTCGAACGAGGTGGGGATGAACTGGGTGTGCCCCATGGCCCCGGCCCAGGAGCCCTTCATTGCCTGGGGCGTGGTGTCCCCGGCGGCAAGGATGCGCAGCGCCGACAGGAGCTGGGATTCGAAGAACTGCGCACGCCGCCCCTCGTAGGCCAGGGTCGAGAGCGCGGAGACGATGGGCACGTCGCCCCTGCGGGTGCCGTAGGAGGATTCCATCCCCCAAATAGCGGCCACGACCGGCGCGTCGACGCCGTAGCGCTGCTCGACGGCGGCGAGGACCGGGGCGTAGCGGGCCATCGCGGCTCGCCCGTTCTCCAGCCGGGAGTCGGAGACGCCGGACAGCAGGTAATCCTGCAAGGTCCGCGAGAACTCGGCCTGGTTGCGGTCGCGCTCCACCACGGCGGGGATGAAGCCCGCGTTGGCGAAGGCCGCCTGGAGCGTCTGGGGTGGAATGCCGGCGGCCTGCGCGCGGGGCAGGAAGTTCGCCACCCAGGCGTCATAGCCCGGATCGGGCGCGGTGGCCCATTCGTTCACGCTCACGATCCCTCCACCCTGCATCATCGGAATACGCGGTGCGCAGCCCGCCAAAAGGGCTGCCGCCCCGACCAACAGACCCCGTCGCCCGATCCGCATCGACTGCCCCGCCTTGTTTGCTTGTTGGGCTCTGACGCTACCCGGCCTGCGGTCCGCGCGGAAGGTGGCTCCGCGAAACGGTCGGCGGATTTATGCATCTGTGAGGCCGAAGCGAAGGGAACGAAGCCCGGCGCGCCTCGTTCCCCGCCGCAGGAGGATCACCATGGCCAAGATCGACACCAAGCCCCCCGCGACCGTTGCCCGCGAGGCGAAGAAGGGCCTGGAGCTGCACGAGCGGTTCCATCGCGGAGGCACCGAAGTAGGCTGGCACCGGGCCGAGCAGCTCAGCCGGCGCGAGGAGCTTTCGCGCGACGAGGTGGTCGCGATGGCGAGCTACTTCGCCCGCCACGAGGTGGACAAGCGCGGCCACGACTGGGGCAACGAGGAGAACCCGTCACCCGGCTACGTGGCCTGGCTCCTTTGGGGCGGAGAGCCAGGGCGCGAATGGGCCGAGAGGACCAAGGCGCGCCTCGCCGAGGAGGGCTGACTCCTCACTTCCGCCGGCGCGAGACCTTGCGCTCCTTGGCCTCGCGGGCGCGCTCCTGCCCGAGCTTGCGGCGCGGCGGCGCGCCCCGCTTGGCCCCGCGTCCACGACCGCGCGGCAGGGGATGATCCTCCAGCGTCAGGAGTTCGAGGATGATCCCGCCCGTGACGGGGGACACCTCGGCGAGCTTGACGGTGACGCGGCTTCCAAGCGCGAAGACCACGCCCGAATCGCCGCCAGTGAGAGTCCCTTCGCGGGCGTCGAAGCGGAAATACTCGTCGCCCAGCGACCGCACCGGCACGAGCCCGTCCGCGCCCGACTCGTCGAGCTTCACGAAGAGCCCGAACTTGGCCACGCCCGCGATGCGGCCCGAAAGCTCCGTCCCCACGCGGTCGGCGAGGAAGGCCGCGAGGTAGCGGTCGGCGGTGTCGCGTTCGGCCATCATGGAGCGGCGTTCGGCGTTGGAGATGAGCTCGCCGGTTTCGGCGATCCGGTCGATATCGGGGTCCGAGAGCCCGTCCGCCTTGGGGTCGGGTCCCCAGCGATGGGCCGAAATCAGGGCCCGATGGACGATCAGGTCGGCGTAGCGCCGGATGGGCGAGGTAAAGTGCGCGTAGTTGCGCAGCGCGAGGCCGAAATGTCCGAAGTTCTCGGGCGCGTAGTAGGCCTGGGGGAGCGAGCGCAGCGTCGCCATATTGATGAGTTCGGCCTGATCCGTCCCCGCCGCCTGCGCGAGCAGACGGTTGAGGTGCCGCGTCTGGAGCACCTGCCCGCGCGCGAGCGTGAGGCCCGAGGCCTCCACCGTCTCGCGCAGCGATTCCAGCTTCAGGGGATCGGGCTCCTCGTGGACGCGGAAGAGGAGCGGGGTGCGATTCTGGACCAGCGTCTCGGCGGCGGCGACGTTGGCGAGGACCATGAACTCCTCGATGAGCCGGTGCGCGTCGAGCCGGTCCTTGAAGGCCACCGACAGGACTTTCCCCTCGGGCGACAGCTCGATCCGGCGCTCGGGCAGGTCGAGGTCGAGGGGCGCGCGGACCTCACGGGCGCGGCGCAGCGCCTCGTAGGCGGCGTAGAGCGGCTTGAGGACTGTCTCCAGCAGGGGCTCGGTCCGCTCGTTCGGGCGGCCGTCGATGGCGTCCTGCACATGGCCATAGGCCAGCGAGGCGCGCGACCGCATCAGCCCGCGCGTGAAGCTGTGGTCGAGCTTGCGCCCCTCGCGGTCGATGCGCATCCGCACCGCGACCACGGCCCGGTCCACCCCTTCGTGGAGCGAGCAGAGATCGCCCGACAGCCGGTCGGGCAGCATGGGCACGACCCGGTCGGGGAAGTAGGTGGAGTTGCCCCGGATCCGCGCCTCGGTGTCGAGATGGCTTTGGGGGCGCACGTAGTAGGCCACGTCGGCGATGGCGACCCAGAGGACGAAGCCCCCATCGTTGCCGGGCGTGTCGTCGGGGATGGCGAGCACGGCGTCGTCGCGGTCGCGCGCATCCTCCGGGTCGATGGTGAGGAGGTCGAGATGGCGCAGGTCTTCACGCCCCTCAAGACCCGCGGGCTCGGCCTGTTCGGCCTCGTCCAGAACCTTGTCGGGGAAAACGTCGGGGATGCCGTGCTGGTGGATCGCGATGAGGGAGACGGCGCGCGGCCCGGCGGGGTCGCCCAGCACCTCGGTCACGCGGGCCTTGGGGAGGCCGAGCCGTCCCTTGGGGCCGACCTGCTCTGCCTCCACGAGTTCGCCGTCCTGCGCGCCGTTGTCGTTGCCGGGGCCTACGACCCATTGCTGCGCCTCTCCCTTGTCGATGGGGAGGATGCGCCCGCCGTGGGAGTCGCGTTTGAAGATGCCGAGGACGCGGGCCGGGGCCGCCGCGATGCGCCGGATCGGGCGCGCGAGGTAGGGGTGGTCGTCGCCCGGCGTCTCGTCGATGCGGGCGAGCAGCCGGTCGCGGGGGCCGAGGCCCTGGTCCATCTCGCGCGGCTGGACGCGGATCACCGGCGGGGGGTCGTCGCCGCGCCAGTCCACGGGCCGGGCGAGGAGGTCGCCGCCGCGGTCGGGGCCGGTGATCTCGATGACGGTGACGGGCGGCAGGCCGCTCTCGACCCTGTCGCGCTGGTGACGGCGCACGGGGACGCCCTCGTCCTCCATCTCCTTCAGGAGAGCCTTGAAGTCGATCTTGGCCGCGCCGCGGATGCCAAAGGCCCGGGCGATCTCGCGCCGGGTCGCTTCGGGGTTGTCCTCGATCCACTGGAGGATCGCGTCCTTGCTGGGAAAATCTGCCATGCGCGCGAAGCTAGCGCATGAAGGCCCCGTCGTCATGGGGCCTTAAGCCCCGTTTCAGAGCGCCCGGATCATATCGCGGTGGGGAATGCCTGCGTCGTCGTAGACCGGCCCCTCGGCCACGAAGCCCAGGCCCTCGTAGAAGGGGATCGCATGCACCTGGGAGCCGAGCTTGGCGCGCGACAGGCCGCGCCCGCGCAACTCCTCCACCGCCGCGCGGATCAGCGCCGCGCCGATGCCCTGGCCCCGCAGCTCGCGCAGGACGGCGACGCGCCCGATCTTGCCCGTGTCGCCCTTGAGCAGCATCCGCGCCGTGCCCACGGGTCGCCCGTCGAGCGTGGCCAGGAGGTGCAGCGCCTCGTCGTCGAGGCCGTCGACCTCCAGCTCCTCCGGTACGGCTT
>CADCUU010000117.1 GCA_902805995.1 uncultured Rubellimicrobium sp. | reverse complement strand
GCGAGGCAATGGAATAAGCCCGCAGAAGCGGCTTTCCGTTGTCGCCCAAAAGGCCGATCATCACGAACTCGCCCGAGCGGAAGCGCAGCGACTTGGGCCGCGTCACCCGGAAGGCAAAGAGCCGGTCGTTGTAGTGCGTGACGGAGGTGACCGTCTGCGCATCGGGCAGAACGGGGGCGGCGGACTTCTGGTGCACGGCGGTCTGTTCGGTCATCGTTGTCTCGCTCAAGCGCGGGCTTGGGCGCTCCATGTCATCAAGGGATGTCGCAGGGGAATGCGGCTCAGGCGCGCAGGCGGCCCTGATAGAAGTGGTCGCGCCAGTTGGCCCGGGCGAGCCACTGGCCCTCCGGCTGGCGGGTGGCGAGGGTCTCGTCGATCTCCACCTCGTCGAAGCCCACGCGCCGCGCCATGCCATACTGGTCGGCCAGCACATGGCCCGCGGCGCGCAGCCGCCCCGTGTAGCCGAAGCTGCGAAGGTCGCGGGCGTGGGAGAAGCCGCGCCCGTCGTTGAAGGCCGGGAAGCGGACGCGGATCAGCGCCACCTGCCCCAGGATGCCCACAAGGGCGCGCGGGTCGTCGGCGGGGCCGATCTCGACCCCGTCGCCTTCTTGGATCTGCCCGATCTCGGCCAGGGGCCGGATCATGCCGGGAAAATCCTCGGGCGCGAAGCCCGCATCACGCACGATGATCGCCATGGCTTGTCTCCTCAGGCCGCCTTGACCGGCCCGCGCACGAGCTTGCCGTCCACGAAATGGATGCCGCATTCCTCCTTGTCGAGGTTCCGCCAGCGGCCGGCGCGCGGGTCCTCGCCGTCGTTCACCCGCGTGGTGCAGGGCGCGCAGCCGATCGACGGGTAGCCCTTGGCAACCATCGGGTGACGCGGCAGGCGGTTCTCGGTGATGTAGTCCTGGAGATCCTGCATCTCCCAATGGGCGAGAGGGTTCACCTTGATCCGCATGTCCCCTTCGGCCTCGAAGAAGTCGAGGGCCGCGCGGGTCTTGCCCTGGTAGCGCTTCCGCCCGGTGATCCAGGCGTCATAGCCCTGAAGGGCGTTCTGCAGCGGCTCGGTCTTGCGAAGCGAGCAGCAGGCGTCGGGGTCGTACTGGTGCAGGAGCCCCTCGTTGTCCCTCTCGAACACGGCCTCGCGGCTCGCGCGGATCACCTGCACGTTGGTGAGGCGCAGACGTTCCGTGAGTTCGAGCTGA
>CADCUU010000116.1 GCA_902805995.1 uncultured Rubellimicrobium sp. | reverse complement strand
CAGCACAGTCCCCAGGATGAGGCCCACGGCAGCCCCGATCTCGGTCATCTCGTAGACGATCCAGGCCACTGGGGCCACGCCCAGCACCGAAAAGGCGATGTTCGCGATGAACAGCAGCGCCGACACCGCCTGCACCACGAGGATGAGGACAACGACCGTCCGGTTCACCGCGCGCCCTCCCCGGCCACCCTGAAGGGGCGCTCAGCCGTCAATCTTCGCCGCCGGAATCGTCGTCGTCCCCATCGTCCGACGATCCACCCTCGCCGCTGCCCGAATCGTCGTCATCGTCGTCCCCGCCGCCCGACCCGCCATTGTCGTCCGAGCCGTCGTCGTCGTCCGAGCCGTCGTCATCCGATCCTCCGCCGCCCGAGGGCCTGTCGTCATCGTCATCACCCCCGTCCGAGGACCCGCCTCCGGAGTCGTCGTCCCCTGAATCGTCGCCGCCCGAGTCGTCGTCCCCGCCGCCCCCCGAGTCACCGCCGCCGCTCCCGGACCCGTCGTCATCCCCGTCGGCACGATCGTCATCCTCCCGGTCGAGCACCCGCGGCGTGGGCGAGCCATCCGCATCCTCGATGTAGTCCCGCAGGATCTCCCCCGTCGAGGGGTTGAAGACGATCTCGCGCTGCGTTCCGTCCGGGGCCTCGGCGATCACCTGGACGCGCCCCAGAAGGGTCCGCGACACCGTGAATCCCACATAGCCCTGCTGGCGGAGCTGCTGCACCACGGCATCCGCCGCCGCCTGCGCCCCCGCCGCCTCCGGGCCGAGCCCCAGCGCCAGCGCCAGCATCCATCCCCGCCAAGCCGTCATTCCCGCCCTCCAACCCCCAAGGGCCTCCGCGCCACCCAAAGGCGCGCGAGGGCCATGATCGCCACGCCACCCCGGCGCGTCCAGTGGGCCCGGTCCAGTGGGCCCGGACCCGACACCGCCAGCCGTTGCAGCCCCGCCCCCATCGACCAAGCCCACCGATTCTTCCGCGCGCTTCCTGCCCCGCCACCGCGACGCAGCCGCGCCCGCCGCAGGCCCCGACCGGCCCGGTCCCCAGCGCCGGTCATGCCCACGGAACGGGCCGCTGACTATACGCCCAGAGGTTAAGGCCACGCTTCCAACAGCCGCCTCCCATCCTCCAACCGAAAGTTTAGGCTCTCAGACCACCAAAGCCGCCAACAAGAGCCCCTCGCACCCCGCCCTGCCAGACATGACCAGGGCCCCCACCCGATGGCAGGGGCCCCTCACGCCGTCAGGCCATAAGATCAGTCCCGATCCGATTCGTCGTCGTCGCCGCCACGCCCGGAATGGCCGTCATCCCCATCATCGTCCCCATCCGAGTCGTCCCCGTCCGAGTCGTCGTCTCCGCCCCGGCCCGACCCATCGTCATCACCCACCCCGTCGCGACCGGAGTCGTCCTCCTCACCCGAGTCGTCCCCCCGCCCGTCGCTGTCGTCGTCCCCGCCCCGATCATCGCTGTCGTCACCGTCCCGGTCGTCATCCTCGCCGTCGTCATCGCGACCGGAGTCGTCGTCCCCGTCCAGCACCGCCCCTTCGGCCCGCACGAAGTCCTCGTCCTCCTGATCGATCTCCACGCCGGGCCGGGTATCGTCGTCGCCATCCACGCGCTCGGTCTCCTGGCTCAGCACATCGCCAGTGCGGATGTCATAGACATACTCCACCTTGGTCGTGCCCTGGATGGCCTCCACCTTGATCTGCGTCGGGCCTTCCTTGACCTCGATGCGGGTAAAGCCCTGCGCCTGAAGGCCCGAGACGACCTGATCGGTCACCGACTGCCCCACCGACTGGGCCCAGGCCGCACCGGCCAGAAGCGAAAGAGCGGCCGTGGTGGCCAGAAGAGTACGGAACATGAAACAACTCCTTTTGGGATCGTGGGGCGGGCAGCCGGCCCGCGGTGTCGTCAGGAATGCACCTCCCGAACCGCAGCGCCATGCTGTCCGGGGTTAGGCGCATCGGTCCAAACGCCCGTCTTCGGGGCCTAAACCCTGGTTTACGGCAGGTATAAACGGGGCAGACACGCCCCAGTAAGGGCCTCAGCACGACGCCCCAACTCAAGGTTTCACGACAGGGCTTCAGCACAACGCCCCAGCACGGCCCTCCGGAACAGACCACTATACGCAAACGGCCCCGGCCGGTTGGGCCAGGGCCGCTCATCCATTGCCCGATCACCACGGAGGCGGCGATCCTCCGATTCGGCTCAGAAGTCGCCGCCGACCTCGGCCCCGGCCTCCCCGCCGACCTCACCACCGGCCGAGGCCCCATCGTCCACGCCGCCGCCGACCGAGCCGCCGACCGAGCCATCGACCCCGGCATCCACGCCAGCGTCCACGTCGCCCCCCGCATCGGGGCTCACGTCAACCGCTCCGCCAGCATCGACATCGCCGCCGCCCACAGCCCCACCAGCGCCCGCATCCACCGCGGCGCCAGCACCAGCATCGACGCCAGCATCCTCCTCGGCCGCGGTCGAGACCACAGAGCCCACGGTCCCGTCCACGCCGACTTCGCCGCCAGTCCCGGCAGCCACCGCAGTGCCGCCGCTCACCGCGCCATCGACCATCACGCCCGGCGTGCGGTCCAGATCGGCCCCCGCCGCGGCGGCCTCCTGCGTCAGCAGGGCCCCGGTCGCGCAGTCATAGACATAGGTGCCCACCACGTCGCCGCGCACCGCGTTGAATCGCGCCTGCCCGCCGCCCGTGGTCACGTCGATCCGGGTAAAGCCCTGCTCCTGCAAGGCCGCCACGGCCGGCTGCACCACCGCGCAATCACCGGAGGCGAGGTTCGCATCGCCCGCGCCGGAACCGCCCGCCGACCCGACGGCGGCGGAGTTCCCGATGGGCTGGATCGGCGGCGCGAGGCCACCGGCAAAGGCCGAAGCGGCGGAAAGGGCAAGAGCCGCCGTGCTGGCCAGAATCGCTCGAGTCATGGGGGTGCTCCTTGCACATCAATCGCGCCCCCAACTCCGATCCCGCCAGAAAGTTGCCCAACCCCCCGAAAGGTCGGACAAATCCCGCCGATCCGCCGCCGCCTGTCAGGCGGTAACCTGTACCCCCAGATGTCGCGCCACGGTGAAGATATCCTTGTCGCCCCGCCCGCACATGTTCATCACGATCAGGTGGTCCTTGGGCAGCGTCGGCGCGATCTTCATCACATGCGCCAGCGCGTGGGACGGCTCCAGCGCCGGGATGATCCCTTCCATCGCACAGCAGAGCTGGAACGCCTCCAGCGCCTCCTTGTCGGTGATCGACACGTACTCCGCACGCCCGATGTCATGGAGCCAGGAATGCTCCGGCCCGATCCCCGGATAGTCGAGGCCCGCCGAGATCGAGTACCCTTCCAGTATCTGCCCGTCCGCGTCCTGGAGAAGATAGGTCCGGTTGCCGTGCAGCACCCCCGGCCGACCGCCCGTCAGCGACGCGCAGTGCTCCATCTTCTCGTCCACGCCCTTGCCCCCGGCTTCCACGCCGATGATCCGGACAGAGGGGTCGTCGAGGAACGGATAGAACAGCCCCATCGCGTTCGACCCGCCGCCGATGGCCGCGATGAGCGTGTCCGGAAGCCGCCCTTCCGCCCTCATCATCTGCTCGCGGGTTTCCTTGCCGATGATCGACTGGAAATCCCGCACCATCGCCGGATAGGGATGCGGCCCCGCCACCGTGCCGATGCAGTAGAAGGTGTCGCGGACATTGGTCACCCAATCCCGCAGCGCGTCGTTCATCGCGTCCTTCAGCGTCCCCCGACCTGAGGTCACGGGCACCACCGTCGCCCCCAGAAGCCGCATCCGGAACACGTTGGGCGCCTGCCGCTCCACGTCATGCGCGCCCATGTAGACGATGCACTTCAGCCCGAACTTCGCGCAGACCGTGGCCGTCGCGACGCCATGCTGCCCCGCGCCCGTCTCCGCGATGATCCGCGTCTTGCCCATCCGCCGGGCGAGGATGATCTGCCCCAGCACGTTGTTGATCTTGTGCGCGCCGGTATGGTTCAGCTCGTCGCGCTTCATGTACACCTTGGCGCCGCCCAGATGCTCCGTCAGCCGCGAGGCATGGTACAGAGGCGACGGACGCCCGACGTAATGCTCCCAGAGGTCGTTCATCTCGGCCCAGAAGCTGTCGTCCGTCTTGGCGCGCTCGTACTCCGCCTCGAGGTCGAGGATCAGCGGCATCAGCGTCTCGCTGACGAAGCGCCCGCCAAAGATGCCAAAGCGCCCGTTCTCGTCGGGTCCCGTCATGAAGCTGTTCTTACGGTCGTCCGGCATGGCGCTCCCCCTCGGCGTTTGTCCCGCGCTTAACCCCGCCCCGCCCCGGCGTAAAGCCTCGCACGCCCCGCCGTAGTGTTGCACCCCGCGCCCGGGGTCGCCAGCAGCACCTGGGAACGCGGCCCCCGCTCCGCTCGCATTGCCCTTCAAAGCCGCAGGCAAACCACGACCAAGCGCCCAGGATCAGACACTCGGCCCCTCACCGCTCCCGCTTTAAGGCAAAGCACCGCTGGCCCGGCCCGCCGATCCGGCCTCCGCTCCCGACAGACGCTCATAGCCTCAAGCGCACGTCCGAGGCCCGGAGTCCACTCACCCCCGCGACCGGCCCCGGACACCTAGCGCCGCCGCAAAGTCCCGCACCATCCTTGCGTCCTTCACCCCCGGCGCGCTTTCCACGCCCGAGGACACGTCCACCTGCTGCGCCCCCGACACGTTCACCGCCAGCGCCACGTTGTCGGGCGTCAGCCCCCCGGCGAGCATCCAGGGCAGGCTCAGCCCATGCCCGAACAGCAGCCCCCAGTCGAAGGCCACCCCGTTGCCCCCCGGCAGCACCGACCCCGCCGGCGCCTTCGCATCGAGGAGGAGCTGATCCGCCACCCCCTCATAGCTCCGGGCAACCTCCAGATCGGCCAGCGACGCCACGCCCACCGCCTTCATGACCGGCAGCCCCCAGCGCGCCCGCACCTCGGCCACCCGCTCAGGGCTCTCGCCCCCATGAAGCTGGATCATGTCGAGAGGCACCACGTCCAGAACGCGGCCCAACTCATCGTCCGTCGCATCGACGAACAGCCCGACCTTCGCGACTCCCACCGGCGCCGCCCAAGCGAGCTCCCGCGCCCGCTCCGCCGTCACCGCCCGGGGCGATCGTGGAAAGAAGACGAAACCCAGATACCCGGCCCCCGCCTGCGCCGCGGCCTCGACCTGATCCTCGGCGGTGATCCCGCAGACCTTGAACCGGACGGGGCCCGACCCCGTCAGCCCGACGCGGATCGCCATCAGCGCCGCGGCAGCGCGGGCAACTCAAGCCCGGCCAGCACGTCGCCTTTCGCCGCCTCGGCCTTGGTCCGCGCCACCTCGCGCCGCAGCCGCTCGATCTCGCGCGCCGCGTCCCGCGCGGCGGCCCGCTCCGGGATCTCCCGGATCCATTCCCAGATGAAACCGATGAACAGCCCCAGCGCCACCCCCGCCAGGATCACGAGGAACAGCGGCAGGTCGATGTCCGGGCTCACCCCCAGCCAGCCGCTCAGCGCCTCGGGCAAGACGCGCAGCGTCACGATGCCCCGGTTGGCCAGGCCCACGGTCACGAGGACCACGGCAACGATGAGCCAGAAGGCGGTCTTGAGGAATCTCACGGTCGAACACCTCCGTTGGGACGCGCGGCCCTAGTGCCACCACCCGCGGCGCGGCGCAACCGCCCCCGCAGGCGCACGGCTTCAGATCCGGGGGCTCAGCCCCCAGCACCCCTACCCCTGCCCTTCACTCGTCGTCGTCGTCCGGCCCCGGATCGGTCCCGCCGTTCAGCCGCTCGCGGAGCAGCTTCCCGGTCTTGAAGAAGGGGACGTGCTTCTCCTCCACGTCCACGGCCTCGCCGGTGCGGGGGTTGCGCCCCGTGCGCCCGTCGCGCCGCTTGACAGAGAACGCGCCAAAGCCGCGCAACTCCACCCGGTTGCCCTTGGCCATGGCGCCCACGATGCGATCAAAGATCGTGTTCACGATCCTTTCCGTGTCGCGCTGGGTGAGATGCGGGTTCTCTTCCGCGATCTTCTGGATCAGTTCGGACCGGATCATTACGCCCCCAGTTCATGTCGTGCCGGCAGTTCGCGGGTTGAGTTCCCGCTTTGCCGGGCAACTATAGGGGCTTAACCGCGCCGCGACCAACCCCTTCCGATCCTCGCGCGACGATTCCCCTTCGTCACCCCCAACCCGGCGCCCAGCCCAGCGCCCGGCCCAGCCCCATCCGGCCGCCGCCGGCAACTTGCGCCCATCCGCCCGGATGCTGCACCACGCCGTGGAACGCCTTCGCCAGTTCGCCGGTTGGTGACCTACGGACCGCGTCCCACGAGGAGGGTGGGCACGGTGCCGCGCCGGGGCAGACGGTCCAAGCCCGGTCCTGGCTCACCCAAGGGAGGACTCAATGCATATTCGCACTCTGGCCGCGGCATCGACCATGGCCCTGTTCGCATCAGCCGCCGCCTCGTTCGCGCAGGAAACCGTGAGGGACGGCCAGGTCACCGTGAACGTCGCGGGCACCATGGTGGAGGTGACGGTCGTCCAGGCGGCCGAGGCCTGCGGCATGGACGCCGCCGACATCATCGCCGCCGCCGACATGGTCAACTCGGACGCCAGGGGCGCCGACATGGTGGCCGCCGATCCCAACGCCGACGCTGGCACCACGACCGAGACAACGGCCGCCGCCCCCGACGCCACAGCCGGGACGACGACCGAGCCCACGACCGAAGCGGCGGTCGGCGCAGGCGCCGGCAGCACCGAGACCGCCGACGGCCAAGTCGTCGAGGCCGAAGCCGGGACGACCCCCGATCCCGGCCTGACCCCGGAAACGGTGACGGGCGGCGACCAAGTGGCCCAGGCCGGAACCGAGGCGGCGGGCACTACAACGACGGGCACCGACACGGCCGCCACCGGGACGGACATGGCGGCGACCGCCGGCACCGCCCCTGACGC
>CADCUU010000115.1 GCA_902805995.1 uncultured Rubellimicrobium sp. | reverse complement strand
CCGCCTCCCATCGGGAAGCGGCTTCTCTGCAATTAGAGCTGGTTGCGGGGGCAGGATACAACGAAGAACGTACCGTCGTACAGGAGCGCCTGACTCGTGCCTGTTGAATATCTCGCTTCGCCTTAGAGCGCGAACGGGTGTTCCTCCGGTAGCGCCTCGATCTCCTCGAGCGGCACAGGCTCAACTGCTTGCGTCTCCTCCAGCCAGATGTAGGCGTCGTATTCCTGGCCAATCGCGGAGGGGATGTAGTGGCTCGGGAGCTCCGTCTGGCGCATGTAGAGCACGCCGATGTACCGCTCATTCCGCTCCGCGGCCAAGGCTTCCGTCAGAGGTCCCTCGGCCGCCCGCAGGTCCAGGAAGAATCGGTCGGGTCCTGCCTCACGCATCATCGCCCCCCAGCTCTCGGGAAGGGAGGAGATGACCTCCATGGTCTCCGGCGCGCCGTCCCAAGCGGTGGCGGCAGTAACCGTCCCGCGGTCCGTGCCGAAGCCGATCAGCACGGCCTCTTGGCCCCATTCCTCGCGGGCAAGCTGTCCCAGGTTGATCTGCCCCATAGCCCCCATTCCGGTGGCCCGCGCGTCGCCGATGTGGCTGTTGTGCGCCCAGATGATCGCCTTTGCGCCTTCCCCGCGCGCCTCCAAGATCCGCTTGAGGGTATCGAACATATGGGTGTCGCGCAGGTTCCAGGACGCGGCTCCACCCTCGTACATGGCCCGGTAGTAAGCCTCGGAAGCCGCCACCACCCGGGCGTTCATGAAGGCGTCGAAGAGAGCGCGGTCGCTGGTCCCGACCTCCTGTAGCTGCGCCCCTAGAACTTCGTCGACCACCGAGGTCACATCGGCGGCACAGGTATCCGCTTCCGCCCCGCGGGCCATGGCGCCATAGGCCGCCGGGTCCTCGGCGTAAGGGGCGAGGCAGCCGTAGCGCCTCCGGACTTCCTCGAGTGTCGCCGGGTCGTGCTGGCGGGCGAAAGCTTCCACCGCGTCTATGGAGGAAGGCAGGCTGTAGAGATCGAGGCCGTAGAAGCCGACCTCACGCGCCGGGTCCTGCACCTCCTCGTTGAAGGCCCTGAGCCGCGCCATGAGGTCCTCGACGGCGCGGTTGCGCCACATCCAGGCGGGAAAGCGCGGGAACGGGGCGTCGGGAGAAGGCAGCGCCTCGAGCCCGCGAATATGGGCGTCGATGCGTGCCGCGTCCGGCCAGTCCGCCTCGA
>CADCUU010000114.1 GCA_902805995.1 uncultured Rubellimicrobium sp. | reverse complement strand
AAGAGGAGCATGGCGAGGGTGCCGTAGAGGGCGGCCTCGGCCAGGGGGGCCCAGTAGACGGCGAACTCGGCGGGGACGGGGAGGCGGGATTCGATCCAGGGGGCGAGGAGAAGGGGGACGAGGGCGCCGAGGAAGAGGCCCGCGAGGACGCCGAGGAGGCCCAGCGCGCCGACCTGGAGGAGGTAGCTCGTGAAGATGGTGCGGCGGGAGGCGCCAAGGGTGCGGAGGGTGGCGATGACCTCGGCCTTGGCGGCGACATAGGCGCCGACGGCGGCGGAGACGCCCACGCCACCCACGGCGAGGCCCGACAGGCCCACGAGGACGAGGAAGCGGCCGAGGCGTTCGACGACCTCCTGCGTGCCGCCCGCGCCGTAGCGGCTGTCGCGCCAGCGCAGGCCGGTGTTTTCCCAGCGCTGCTCGGCCTCTTGCCAGAGCATGTCGCGGTCGATGCCTTCGGGGAGGTCGAGGCGGTAGAGGGTGTTGAAGAGGGTGCCTTCGGCCAGGAGGCCGGAGTTGGCGAGGTCGCTCGTGCGGACGATGCTGCGGGGGCCGAGGCCGAAGCCCGCGGTGGAGTTGTCGGGGTAGCGGGCGAGGATGGCGGTGAGGGCGAAGTCCTGGGTGCCGAGGCGGACGGTGTCGCCGACCTGGAGGGCGAGGCGGTCCGTGAGGGCGCGTTCCGCGACGAGGCCGGGGAGGGTGCCGTTGCCGTCGAGGGCCTGGGGGAGGGGGATGGGCGGGTCGAGCTCCACGGTGCCGATCAGGGGGTAGAGGTCGTCCACGGCGCGGATCTGGGTGAGGGCGCGTTCGGCGGCCCCGTCCGGGTCGGCGACGGCGAGGGAGCGGAAGTCCACGGTTTCGGAGACGCGGAGGGAGACCTCTTCGAGCCAGGCGCGCTCATCCGGGGAGGCGAAGCGGTAGGTGAACTCGGCCTCGGCGTCGCCGCCGAGGAGGCGGGCGCCTTCGCGGGTGAGGCCCGCCTCGATGGCGGTGCGGACGGTGCCCACGGCGGCGATGGCGCCGACGCCCAGGGCGAGGCAGAGCAGGAATATCCAGAAGCCGCGCAGGCCGTTGCGGAGGCTGCCGCGGAGTTCGCGGGCGGCGAGGCGGAGGGCCACGCTCATTCGGCGGCCCGTGTGGTGTCGCGGGGGGCGAGTGCGCTGTCGAGGCGGCCGTCGCGCAGGCGGATCACGCGGTCGCAGCGGGCGGCGAGGGCTTCGTCATGGGTGACGAGGACGAGCGTTGCGCCCTTGCCCCGGCCCAGGCCGAAGAGGAGGTCCACGATGGCGCGGCCGTTGGATTCGTCGAGGTTGCCGGTGGGCTCGTCGGCGAGGAGGAGGCGGGGACGGGGGGCGAGGGCGCGGGCGAGGGCCACGCGCTGCTGTTCGCCGCCGGACATCTGAGAGGGGTAGTGGTCGGCGCGGTGGCCGAGGCCCACGGTGTCGAGCTCGGCCCGGGCGCGGGCGAAGGCGTCGCGGTGGCCCGCGAGTTCGAGGGGGGTGGCCACGTTTTCCAGCGCGGTCATCGTCGGGATGAGGTGGAAAGACTGGAACACCACCCCCATGTTGTCGCGGCGGAAGCGGGCGAGGGCGTCCTCGTCCATCCGGGTGAGGTCCTGGCCCAGAGCCCTGACCTCGCCCCCCGTGGCCTGTTCGAGGCCGCCCATGAGCATGAGGAGTGACGACTTGCCCGAGCCCGATGGCCCCACCAGACCCACCGTTTCGCCCTCATGGACCTGGAGCGTGATGCCGCGCAGGATCTCCACCGGGCCGGCGTTGCCTCGCAGCGTGAGGCGCGCGTCGGAAAGCGAAAGGGCGTCGGCCATGGGCGGTCCTTCGGAGAGGCGTCGGGTGGCATATGGGATGGGGCGGTGGCTTCGCAACCTCACGGGCGTGATGCTGCTCGCTTCGCCTGCTTTTGCGCAGGAGGGGCCGGTCACGGTGGTGGCGCTGGGGGATAGCCTGACGGCGGGGTATGGGTTGCCTGCGGCGGACAGCTTCGTGCCGCGGTTGCAGGACTGGCTCGATGCCCAGGGGGCGGAGGTCGTGGTGCAGAACGCGGGCGTGTCGGGCGACACCACGGCGGGGGGCCTGTCGCGGGTGGACTGGGCGCTGGGCGACGGGGCCGACGCGGTGATCGTGGCGCTGGGGGGCAACGACTTCCTGCGGGGGACGGACCCGGCGGTGAGCCGGGCGAACCTGCGCGCGATCTTGGAGAAGGTGCGGGAGCGGGGGTTGCCGGCGCTCCTCGTGGGGATCGATGCCTCGGGGCAGTATGGGCCGGACTATGAGGCGGCGTTCGACGGGATGTACCGGGAGCTTGCGGAGGAGTTCGGGGCGCGGCTGGAGCCGGACTGGTTCGCGGCGCTGCGGCCCGAGGGGGGGAGCCTGCAGGGCGCGGTGCGGGACTTCATGCAGCGGGACGGCATCCACCCCAATGCGGCGGGGGTGGAGCGGATCGTCGAGAGGCTGGGGCCGCGGGTGCTGGAAATCGCGGAGGAGGCGCGCGGCTGAGGCCCTAGAAGGGGAGGCCGCGTTCCCAGTTGCGGAGCTGGGTCAGCGTCATCTGGGGGCGAAGGGGGCCATCGTCGGCCGCGACGTAGTTGGGGTCTTGGGGCAGGCAGGCGCGCCCGCAGACCTGCCGCACGGTGAGCGTGTCCGTGTCCACATGCCAGAGCCGCCCGCCGGGCGTCGCGATGTAGCCGTCGATCCCGTCCGAGGCGTCGGTCAGCACGTCCTGCGTGGTGGGCCATTCGGAGGCGTAGTCCGGGCTGTAGGTGCCGTGCGTGTGATAGGAGGCCGCTATCCGCAGGCCGCTCGGGATGTAGGGGAGGGGGCAGGACGCCTCATCCCCGACGGAGACGGGGGTGGAGGTCCACTGGCCCAGGTCATCGAGGCCGATATAGCCGCAGAACTCCCGGTTCTCGGCAAAGGAGCGGGCCTGGAGGCCGGCGAGGAGGGAGGTGGCGAAGGAGAGTTCCGCCCCGGAGGCGCTGGCCTCGATCACCGGAAAGCCGCGGGGGCCCATGGCGCGGGGCTGGCTGGACAGCGTGGGCCCCTCGTAGGGGCCGCGCGGGCCGGTGGGACCGGGCGGAGGGGGGGCGCAGGCGGCCAGGGCTGCCAGCGCCAGGAGTGCGGGAGCGGCGAGCCGCACGGGCGTCGCCGGGCCGATCCGGGTCAGGCCAGTTGCAGGTTGACGGCGGATTCGCGGCCGTCGCGGCCGTTCTCGATGTCGAAGGTCACCTTCTGGTTGTCCTTCAGGCCGGTGAGGCCCGAACGCTCAACGGCGGAGATGTGGACGAAGACGTCCTTCTTGCCGCCATCGGGGGCGATGAAGCCGTAACCCTTGGTGGTGTTGAACCATTTCACGGTGCCAGTGGCCATCGTGGTCTCCATTCGTAGTTTCCGCTCGCGGGATGCAGCGGACCGGCTCGTCAGTGCTGATCGATGCCCTGGGCCGTTGGAGACCGTGGTCGATAGAGTAACGTCGCATGGCAAGTATGTCGGAGGCGCTGATTCGACGCAAGAGTCCTGTCAGGGCGCGTGCGGAAGGGTTGGTGGCCTGTTGGCATGCCCGCTTCCTGTCCCTGCGCCGGGCGTTCGGCCCGTTCCACGCCGGAATGATGACCGGGGCACTGCGGCGGGACAAGGGCGGGGGTGGGGCGAAGACTTGGCCTTTGGGCCCCGGATGCAGAAAGGGCGCACCGAGGTGCGCCCCTTCCGAATTCTCATCCGCGGACCCGGAGGCCCAAGCGGGGGTCAGGCGAGCTGAAGGTTCTCGGCCGACTCACGGCCGTCACGGCCGGAGACGATGTCGAAGGTGACCTTCTGGTCGTCCTTGAGGCCGGTGAGGCCAGCCCGCTCAACGGCGGAAATGTGGACGAAGACGTCCTTGCGGCCACCCTCGGGGGCGATGAAGCCGAAACCCTTGGTAGCGTTGAACCACTTCACGGTGCCATTGGCCATCGTGATATCTCCTTAACATGGACTGCCCGCAGCATGCGGCAGCTTCGGCTCGGTCAGCGTCGCAACGAAAGGCTGAGGCCGGTTAGGGAGACAGCGGGTCGAGGGAAGAAAACGTTCGCAAGGGGCATATGGGGGAGGAGGGGGCCTGTGACAAGTCATGAGAGGCCATCCACAGGATTACCTTAGGTCAACTTGGGGCGCGGCGAGGGGGCGGCTTGCGGGAGGGCGCCGTCGGACTAGGTTCCCTGGCAGAGGCCCGCCCCCGCGCGGGCCGCTTGCCTGCCGTGCGGAAGCCGATCCGTGCCGCGGGCTTTTGCGCCCCGTCTGGGGGCACGACGCCGACAGGAGACCGTTTATGACCACCACCACGCGCACGGACGCCCTTAACGCTATTTTCGACAACCTGTCGCTTGACGGTCCGGCCCGTCCGGATGTGCCGCCCCATCGCCGGGTGCTGACGCCTGCCGAGACCAAGGCCGCCGAGACCACCCGCGTCGCCCGTGAGCATACCGATGCCGAGTCCGACCAGCGGCAGGCTCAGGTGGCCCGGCTGAAGCAGGCCCGTCTGGAGAAGGAAGCGGCGGCGGCTGTCGAGGCGGCGGAGGCGAAGGCGGCCAAGGCGGCGGCGCCGAAGAAGTCGCGGAAGAAGGCGGTCTAACGTTCCTGCGCGCCCTTGCCGGACAGGATTTTCGCGCGGAAGCCCGCGATCCGTGACAGGCGGGTCTCGGGCTTCTTCGCGCCGGCGAGGTTGATGACGTAGCTCCTCTGGCGGCCGGGGGTCAGGGCGTGAAAGGCCTCGGCGAGATCGGGGTCGGCGTCGAGGGCGCCCACGAGATCGTCGGGGAGGTCGAGGGTCATGTCCTCCCTTGGGGGGAGGAGGCCGTGTTCGGCGTAGGCCATCGCCTCCCTCAGGTAGGCGCGGATGAGGGGTTCGCGTTCGGTCACCGCGCCAATCGTGCGGAAGCGGAGGATGCCTGCGTGGCGGGTGTTGGGGCCGTTCTTTTCCAGCAGACCCGCGGGGTCCTTTAGCAGGGCTGCGTGGAAGAAGCTGAGGCGGAGGTCGTCCCTGAGCGCGCCGATGAGGGCGACGTTGCGCCCCGCGTGCATGTAGCAGGGGTGGCCCCACTTCGCGGTCTCCTGGAGGCCCAGGTCGTTGCAGATGCGGCGGAGGGCTTGGAGGTCGGTGGCCCAGCGGCGGGTGACGCAGTCGGGGGTCGCGTGCCGGGGGCAGCGTCCGCAGCCGTGGAGGAAGTAGTCGTCGGGGGCGGTGATCATGGGGGTGGTGAGGTCTAGGCCGTGGTTGGACGCTACTCTGGCCGATGTAGAGCACTAGGCCAAGCTAGTAGGGCATGGCTTCTAGCGAAGCCGAAGTTCATCCAACATGCATTGTGGAATAGTGCGTGAACTCGTCCGCAACTGGCTGGGTTCACGCACTAGACGTAAGTTACCAAAACGGTACTTCTGAAAGCTTCGAACGAACTAAATCAGCTTTTAGGCTATAGGTTTCCAGAAGTGACCGGATCAACTCGGCATACCAGTTTTGGCTATCTGGATGTAAGTAGACCTTGTCTATGACATTGAAGTCTACTTTCTCAAGAATGCCGCTCGGACGAGGGTCAGCTGCGAATCGAAACTTTGAGTCGGCACCTTGGTTCCAGATAACGGCTCGGACTTCGCTTTCGAAAACGAAGCTCTTCCTTTTGTGCACGAATGGCCAGAGCGCATTATCGACTCTGAACGCGTCTGAGTCGTAGTCGATGTATTTCACCTGCCCCAAAAACACATCTTCACTTAGACTCTGATCTAGGAAATCGTAGCTCGCAGTGATGCAGATGCCTTGGTTGGCAAGCGAGTAGATCTTCCACATCGCAGCTGACTCGTGATCGCTCATGTGCCAGCAGTTGACATAGGTGTTTCTCTTGGTTGACTGATAGCTCGTCCGCATTTGGTCGATCAAGGGTTTCGCGCCGTTTGTAGATCCGAAATCTTCCGATTGGGCCTGAAGTGCTTCGATAACGGCCCTGGTCACCGTTCCTTCGAAAGGGTCTCCCAGGAGATCCGCTCTCGAGAAGTAGAGCGACTGACTCTGAAGGAAGGAAACAAACTTTGCCAAGTCCATGTAGCGCCATAGACGACAGGATGGGTCAGCCGGTGCAGAGAAGACAGGATGTGAGACCCTTCTTGGCAACTCTTCACCTCACGAACTTCTTGAACTTCGGGCGCTTGGGCTCCAGCGCGTCCACTCCCAGGCGGCGCTTCTTGTCTTCTTCGTAGTCCTCGAAGTTGCCCTGGAACCATTCCACGTGGGCCTCGCCCTCGAAGGCGAGGATGTGGGTGCAGATGCGGTCGAGGAAGAAGCGGTCGTGGGAGATGACCACGGCGCAGCCGGCGAAGTCGGTCAGCGCGTCCTCCAGCGCGCGGAGGGTGTCGACGTCGAGGTCGTTGGTAGGCTCGTCGAGGAGGAGGACGTTGCCGCCGGACTTGAGGAGCTTGGCCATGTGGACGCGGTTGCGTTCCCCCCCGGAGAGGAGGCCCACCTTCTTCTGCTGGTCGGTGCCCTTGAAGTTGAAGGCGCCGACGTAGACGCGGCTGTTCACCGTCGCCTCGCCGAGCTGGATGAGTTCGGCGCCGCCGGAGATCTCCTCCCAGACGTTGTTGTCGGGGGTGAGGGAGTCGCGGCTCTGGTCCACATAGGCCATCTTGACGGTATCGCCGAAGGAGACGGTGCCTTCGTCGGGCTGCTCCTGCCCCGTGAGCATGCGGAAGAGCGTGGTCTTGCCCGCGCCGTTGGGGCCGATCACGCCGACGATGGCGCCCGGGGGGATGGAGAAGGACAGGTCCTCCATCAGAAGCTTGTCGCCCATGGCCTTCTTGAGGCCCTCGACCTCGATCACCTTGCCGCCGAGGCGGGGGCCGTTGGGGATGATGATCTGGGCGGAGCCGATGCGCTCGCGCTCGCTCTGGTTGGCCATCTCGTTGTAGCGCTCGATCCGGG
>CADCUU010000113.1 GCA_902805995.1 uncultured Rubellimicrobium sp. | reverse complement strand
CTGCATCTTGCGCGAGATTGTCCGTTCGGGTTCGAGGTACAGGATCTTCACGAGCTGCTGGGTGAGGGTGGAGCCCCCCTCCACCACGCCGCCCGCGCTTACGTTGCGCACCATGGCCCGCGCGATGCCCCGGAAATCCACGCCCGAATGCTCGCGGAAGCGGCGGTCCTCGATGGCCATGACGGCCTGCGCCAGATGGGGCGGAAACTCGTCCAGGCCCACATAAGGCGCGCGATAGGCCCCCTGGGTCGTCAGCACCTGACCATCCGCCGTCTCCACGGAGATGTTGGGCGCCTCCAGCGGCGGCAGCACGTCGGCAAGCGGCAGGTCCCGCATGGCGAGCCAGACCGCCACCATCGTCGCCGACGACGCAAAGACCAGAAGGAAGATCGACCAGATGAAGAGCCGCCAGCCAAAGCGGATAGAGCGGGACCCCGGCGCTTTCTGCCGACGAACGCGTCGCGGCGGCGCAGGCGGCGCATCCTCCTGCGGACCGGCGGTGCCCCCGCGCATCGCTCGCGCCCGGGCCGAGGCCGCCGCAGCCCCCCCGGCAAGCCCGGCCCTCGCCGCCGAAAAACGCGTCCGGCTTTCCCGCCGCAACGCCGAGCCCAGCGCCCGCGCCGCCGCGCCCAGCGACGCATCCGGCCCAGGCTGAGACGGTGCGGCCTCAGCAACCGAAGGGCCACCCGACGATGCCGGGCCAGCCGCATCCACCCGCCCGGCCGCAGCATCGGCCGACGAAGCCGGGATGGCCGGATCGTGGGGTGGCGGATCGCTGTTCGCGGACATCCAGACGTCTCGGGCCTTGCCGCCCAGGAAACTCGGGCCTCGTTTGTACCTAGCGGGGGCCCCAGGCCCGTCAACGCAGCCGCCACGTCACGCGGGTGGCCTGTCATTCCCCGCGATCCGGGTTAAGACAATGAAAAAGCCCATCGGAATCCCCGTTTGATGCACGCCCCCTACGCCTGCCTGCCTGCCCAAAGCCTCGGCCGCCTCTACCCGGAGGAGGAGAGCCATTTCCGCACGCCCTTCCAGCGGGACCGGGACCGCATCATCCACGCCTCCGCCTTCCGCCGCCTCAAGCACAAGACGCAGGTTTTCATCGAGCACGAGGGCGACTACTTCCGCACGCGCCTGACCCACTCCATCGAGGTGGCGCAGGTCGCCCGCACCGTCTCGGCGGCCCTTGGCCTCAACACCGAGCTGACCGAGGCCGAGGCGCTCGCGCACGACCTCGGCCACCCGCCCTTCGGCCATACGGGGGAGGATGCGCTCAACGAGTTGATGGCTCCCTTTGGCGGCTTCGACCACAACGCCCAGGCGATCCGCATCGTTACGTCCCTCGAACGCCACTACGCCGAATGGGACGGCCTGAACCTTACCTGGGAAACGCTTGAAGGCATCGCCAAGCACAACGGCCCCGTGCCGCGCCCGGCTCCCTACGCCCTGGAGCAGTACAATGCGCGCCACGACCTGAGGCTGGAAACCTACGCCTCCGCCGAGGCGCAGGTCGCCGCGCTGGCCGACGACATCGCCTATTCCCACCACGACCTGCACGACGGCCTCCGGGCGGAGCTGTTCAGCACCGACGAGTTGGCCGAGCTTCCCATCCTCCGCGACAACTTCGCCGAGGTGGACCGCAAGTATCCGGGCCTCAACTACTACCGCCGCCGGCACGAGGCGCTGCGCCGCTTCTTCGGCGTGCTGGTGGAGGACGTGATCTCCCTCGCCCGCCGCACCCTGGCCGAGCTTGACCCCCAATCCGTGGAGGACATCCGCCTCGCGGGCCGCATGGTCATCCGCTTCACGCCCGCCCTCTGGGAGGATCTCAAGGTCCTGCGAACCTTCCTATTCCACCGCATGT
This sequence comes from uncultured Rubellimicrobium sp., assembly GCA_902805995.1. GTDB lineage: Bacteria > Pseudomonadota > Alphaproteobacteria > Rhodobacterales > Rhodobacteraceae > Rubellimicrobium. Next base: position 15,919 of record CADCUU010000113.1, on the reverse strand, counting down.
ACCGCGCCCCCAAGGTCGTGGAGATGCGGCGCGAGGTGACGGGCGTGGTGCGCGACCTCTTCCCCCTCTTCATGTCCGACCCGAGCGAACTGCCCAAGCAGTGGCGCAAGGACGTGGCCGAGGCCGAAAGCGAGACCGCGCTCGCCCGCATCGTCGCCGACTACATCGCCGGCATGACCGACCGCTTCGCCATCGAGACACACCAGCGCCTCCTGGGAAGCGACATGGTGGACCGGACGCGGGCGCTCCGGGACGGCTGAGCACGCGCCCGGCCCTGGCCGGCGCCCCGTTGCGTCCAAGATATGCAGGGCAGGGATCGTCCGGGACGGCTCACTTCGCGCGGTCGTTTCAGCCAAGAGGTCACCACGGCAGGGTCCGACATCTTGTGGATCGTCAGCCCGATCGGTCAGCGCGATTGGCGACTTCGGACGGTTAGAGACCCTGACAAAGGGTCCAGCCCTGACGCAAAGGTGCAGGCCCGCCAGGCATCTCGGTCATTCTTGCGCACGGCCCCCGCTTTCCTAACCCTTCCTTAACCCTTGTCTGCCATGCTAGGGCCTCCCCCCGAACAACCCGGGACCCGACCATGAACCTCTTCACCGATATCCGCGCCCTCGTCCTTGACGCCGTGCGGGAACTCCAGGCAGAGGGGCGCCTTCCCGGAAACCTCGACACCTCCGCCGTCGCCGTTGAGCCGCCCCGCGATCCGGGCCACGGCGACATGGCCACGAACGCCGCGATGGTGCTCGCCCGCTCCGCCAGCCACGGCCCCCGGGTCCTCGCGGACGATCTCGCCCACCGGCTGCGGCGCGACCCCCGCATCGCCTCCGCCGAGCCTGCGGGCCCGGGCTTCCTCAACATCCGCCTTACGCCGCTCGTCTGGCAGCGCGTGGTCCGGGCCGCGCTGACCGACCCGACTTATGGGCGTTCCTCCTTGGGCGGCTCCCGGCGGGTGAACATCGAATTCGTTTCCGCCAACCCGACCGGTCCCATGCATGTCGGCCACACCCGGGGCGCGGTCTTCGGCGACGCGCTCGCGCGGCTCCTGGCCTTCGCCGGCTGGGACGTGACGCGCGAATATTACATCAACGACGGCGGCGCTCAGGTCGACGTTCTCGCGCGGAGCGCCTTTGAGCGTTACCGCGAGGCCAACGGCCTTTCGCCCGAGATCGCGGAGGGGCTCTATCCCGGTGACTACCTCGTCCCCGTCGGCGAGGCGCTGAAGGAGCGTTACGGCGATTCGCTCCTCGACAAGCCCGAATCCGAATGGCTCATCCCTGTGCGCGACTTCGCGACCGAAGCGATGATGGCCATGATCCGCGACGACCTCGCGATGCTTGGCGTCCAGATGGACGTCTATTCGAGCGAGAAGGCCCTCTACGGCACCGGCAAGATCGAGGAAGCCATCGACCGCCTCCGAGCGCAGGGCCTTATCTACGAGGGCACCCTGGAGGCGCCCAAGGGCAAGCTCCCCGAGGATTGGGAGCCGCGCGAGCAGACCCTGTTCCGCTCCACCGCCCACGGTGACGACGTGGACCGCCCCGTCATGAAATCCGACGGCGCCTGGACTTATTTCGCCCCCGACATCGCCTACCACTTCGACAAGGTGGAGCGCGGCTTCGACCTGCTGATCGACATCTTTGGCGCCGACCACGGCGGCTACACCAAGCGAATGAAGGCCGCCGTCTCCGCGCTGTCGGGCGGCCGGACGCCCATTGAGTTCAAGCTCATGCAGCTCGTGAAGCTCATGGAGAATGGCGAAGTCGTGAAGATGTCCAAGCGCCGGGGCACCTTCGTCACCCTGCGCGACGTGGTGGAGGAAGTGGGCCCCGACGTGACCCGCTTCGCCATGCTCACGCGCAAGAATGACGCCCCCCTCGACTTCGACTTCGCCAAGGTGATGGAGCAGTCGAAGGACAACCCCGTCTTCTACGTCCAGTACGCCCATGCCCGCGCCCAGTCGGTGCTCCGCAAGGCCGCGGCGATGGGGATCGACGTCAACCCCGAAGCGCTTGCCGCGGCCGAACTGTCGCTCCTCGGCCACGAGGCGGAGCTCAAGGTGGCCCATACGATCGCCGAATGGCCACGCCTCGTGGAGATCGCCGCGAAGGGCTACGAGCCGCACAGAATTGCCTTCTACCTCTACGACTTGGCCTCCGACTTCCACTCGCTCTGGAACCGGGGCAACGACGACCCTTCCCTGCGGTTCCTGCAGGAGGGCGACCCGGTCACATCCGCGGCCAAGATCGCCCTCGTGCGGGCTGTGGCGGTTGTCATCGCCTCCGGCCTTGGTATCCTTGGCGTCACCCCGTTGAACGAGATGCGCTAAAGCGCGCCGCCTCCGGGGGACATGAGGCAGAGGCGCCGCGGGAGCAGCCGGGCGCGCACAGAGCAAGAGGCACGGCATGGCTGATTTGACCGCAGATTCCGGTTTTGGCGCGATTCATGGTGCCGACCGCACGGCCCGCAGCGAGCCCGTCCTCCGCGGCCCGCGCGAATCGTCGTCCAACGGTGAAGCGCTCCGGGCAGAGCGCATCGCCGCGACCCGCACCGCCGATGCCGCGCCCCGTGCCGGCGCCGCGGCGCTCGCTAAGTACAACGCCGCCCTCGAAGGACCACTGGCTAAGGCCCGCTTCGCCGTCTGGGCGGGCGGCGGGGCTCTGTCGCTCGCGCTCATGGCGGGAATAGGCGTCTGGGGCTACAAGCTCGTCATGCGCGAGGTCCTTGGTCTCCCCGTCGTCGCCGCCGAGGAAGGGGCCATGCGCGTCCTGCCCACCGATCCGGGCGGAGAGATCGTGCCCCAGCAGGGCCTCGAGGTGAACGCCATCCCGGCCGCTGGAATTGCGGCGGCCCCGTCGGATGTCCTCGTCCTCGCCCCCCAGACGCCCGGTCTGGCCGAGGAGGACATGGACGTCGTGGTGCAGACCATGGCCGAAGCCGACGAGGTTGTCCCGGTCGCCACGGCCGTTGCCCTGGACCCGCTGGGCCTCGTAGAGGCCGGGGCACCGGAAGTCGTCCCTGAGGTCGAGGTGGCGTCCGCTGCCGAACCGGCGACGCCAGAACCCAGCATGACCGCTGGAGAAGGACTGGCGTTTGCCAACGATATGGCCACCGACGCCGCTCCGCTCGCACCATTGGCCGAAGCTATCGCAGCGCCCGTCGCCGTGGCCCTGCCGGAGGCGGCGCCCGCCGTTGCTCCGACCGACGCCGTCGTGACCGCGCCGCTTGAAGCGCCCGCTGCGGAAGCCGCCCCCGCTCCGCTGGAGGGCGCCCCGGTCGAAGTCGCGGCTGCCCCCGTCACCGTGATTCCCGCGACCGTGCCCGGCGTTGCCGCCGCGATCCGTCCCGCGCCGCGCCCGGCCGCTCTCCGTGCCCCGGCCACCGCCGCGCCCGTCGTCGCAGCGTCCGCCTCTCCGGCGGAGGCTGAGGCCGCTGCCCCGGCAAGTCCCGCTCTCACCGACGTGCTTCCCGCAGGCACCCACCTCGTCCAACTCGGCGCCTTCGACTCGGCCGAGATCGCCGCCTCCGAATGGGAGCGTCTCCAAGGCCCCTTCGGCGAATTCCTCGGCGGCAAGGAGCGCGTGATCCAGGAAACCCAAAGCAACGGTCGCACGCTCTATCGCCTCCGCGCCATGGGCTTCTCCGACCGGTCTGAGGCGCGGATCCTCTGCGCGGCGCTCACGGCCGAAGACGCGGATTGCATCCCCGTGACGGTGGACTGATGCCGATCGCCGCGATCCTGGGCGTCGAAGGCCAGACCCTCAACCCCTGGGAGCGCGGCTTCCTGCGCGAGGCGGACCCCTGGGGGTTCATCCTCTTCGCGCGCAACGTGGACAGGCCCGAGCAGCTTAGGGCCCTGACTGCCGAACTGCGCGAAGTGATCGGCCGCGACGCCCCGATCCTGATCGATCAGGAAGGAGGGCGCGTGCAGCGCCTTCGCCCGCCGCACTGGCGCGCCTATCTCCCTGCCCTCGACCAGATGCAGGTGGCGCTTGACCCTCTCCGCGCGCAGTGGCTCAGGAACCGTCTGGTCGCGGCCGAACTGCACGATGTGGGCATCGACGTGAACTGCGCCCCTTTGGCCGATCTGGTGGAGGAAGGGACCCATCGCATCCTCCGCAACCGCCTCTACGGCGAAGATATCCCCACAGTCGTCACTGCTGCCCGGGTCTGCGCCGAGGCGCATCTGGCGGGCGGCGTGCTGCCGGTTCTCAAGCATATTCCCGGCTATGGCCGCGCGAGGGTGGACAGTCACGAGGAACTCCCCCGCGTCCTTGCCCCGCGCGAGGTGCTGGAACGCCGTGACTTCGCGCCGTTCCGCGCGCTGCGGGACCTGCCTCTCGGCATGACGGCGCATATCGTCTTTGACGCGATCGACCCCGACCGCCCCTGCACGACCTCGCCCGAGGCCATCCGCGTCATCCGCGAGGAGATCGGCTTCACCGGCTGCCTGATGACCGACGATATTGGCATGGAGGCGCTGTCCGGCACCATGGCGGAGCGAGCGGCGGCGTCGCTCGCGGCCGGCGTGGATCTCGTCCTCCACTGCAAAGGCGACCGGCCGGGAATGGAACAGACGGTTTCTGCGACTCACGCCCTTGCGGGTGAAGCGCTCGAACGCGCAACGCGGGCGCTGGCTCATCGCAGGCCGCCCGAAGCGGCCAACATCGGGGCGCTGGTGGAGGAACTTGCAGCACTCGTGCCCGAGGGAGCCTGATGGACGGCTCGGCGGTCGCGCAGCCGCCTGTTCCGGCTGCCCTGATCCTCGACATCGATGGCTATGAGGGGCCGCTGGACCTTCTGCTGACGCTGGCTCGCCAGCAGAAGGTCGACCTTCGCGAAATCAGCATCCTTGCCTTGGCCCAGCAGTACCTCGCCTTCATGGAGCGGGCGGCGCGAGAGCGGATCGAGCTTGCCGCCGACTACCTCGTGATGGCGGCCTGGCTCGCCTACCTGAAGTCGCGCCTGCTCCTCCCGGCTTTGCCGGACGACGAGGAGCCTGCCGAAGACCTTGCCCGCGACCTGGCCTTTCGCCTTGCGCGTCTGGAGGCCATTCGTGAGGCGGGGCAGGACCTCATGTCCCTCCCGCGCCTTGGGCAGGACGTCTTTGCGCGCGGCGAGATCGAGGCCGTGACCGAGACCCGCAGCACGCGCATCACGGCATCGCTGCACGACCTCCTATCGACCTATGCGCGGCTGCGGACCCGCGACGACTTCCGGCCCTTCGCCCTCGACCGCGAGGGCGTCTACACGATGGAGGAAGCGCTGGAACGGCTCCGCCCGCTACTGGGCGACCTGCTGGAATGGGCGGACCTATCGGACTGGCTCCCCCCCGGTTGGTCCGCCGGCTCCCGCCGACGCGCCGCGACCGCCGCCACCTTTGCCGCAGCGCTGGAACTCGTGCGCGAAGGTCTGGCCGAACTTCGGCAGGACGAGCCTTTCGCTCCCATCCATCTCCGCGCCCGCGCCTCCGCATGACCCCCGCACCGCCCGCCTTCGAGATCCCGAGCCCGGACGAGCAGGAGCGCATGGTCGAAGCCGTTCTATTCGCCGCACCCGAGCCCCTCACCACGGCCCAGATCGCCGAACGACTGCCCCAGGGCTCGGATGTCCGCGCCGCTCTCGACCGACTTCGGCGGCGCTACGAGGGCAGGGGCGTCAACCTCCTGCGGTCAGGCGCCACCTGGGCCTTCCGGACCGCGCCCGACCTGCGTTTCCTGCTATCGCGAGAGGTCGTCGAAACCCGCAAGCTGTCCCGTGCCGGCATCGAGACGCTAGCTATTGTCGCCTACCACGGCCCCGTCACGCGGACCGAGATCGAGGAAATCCGAGGCGTCTCGGTGTCCAAGGGCACGCTGGACCAGCTCATTGAACTGGGGTGGGTCCGGTTGGGCCGCCGCCGCGACACGCCGGGGCGCCCTGCCACTTATGTGACTACGGACGCGTTCCTCAGCCACTTCGGGCTCGAATCGGCTTCCGACCTTCCGAGCCTTGCCGACCTTCGCGCGGCGGGCTTCCTCGGCGGCGCGCAGGAGGACCTGCCGCTGCCCGAGCCCGAGGGCCCCTAGGCCACCCCGCGAAAGTGCTTGGACAGCTTCAACCCCTGTCCTTGATAGTTGCTCGCGATGCCGCGCCCATAGAGTTGGTCCGGCACCTCGGCCATCCTCTCGTACAGGAGCCGCCCCACGACCTGCCCATGTTCGAGCGCAAAGGGCGCCTCGTGGCAGCGCACCTCCAGCACCCCGCGCGAGCCCTGGCCTGCCTCGCCATGCCCGAATCCCGGATCGAAGAAGCCCGCGTAATGCACGCGGAATTCGCCCACCATGGCGAGGTAAGGGGCCATCTCGGCGGCGTGGTCGGGCGGGATCGTCACCGCCTCGCGGCTGACGAGGATGTAGAAGGCCCCGGGGTCAAGGATGATGCGGTGGTCGTCCGCGATGACCTCCTCCCAGAAGTCGCGCGGCGCGTAGTGGTCAAGGCGGCTCAGGTCGATGACGCCCGCATGGGGCTTGGCACGCCAGCCCGCCCGGCCGCCGCCCGACAGGTCTACGGAAAAGGCGAGCCCGTCCCCGATCGCTGCTTCTGCCCCCCGCACCAGGGGGACGCGATCGTGAAGCGCCCGCAGCGCATCGTCGGACAGCCGGGCGTCCCCTTCGCGGAGCCGGAGCTGGTTGAGCCGCATCCCCGGCCGCACCAGGACCGAAAAGCTCCGAGGGCAGATCTCGGCCCAGAGCGGCCCGTGGTAGCCGCTCGGGACGTGGTCGAACTCCGTTCCGCCGTCGCAGATCGTGCGCGTCAGCAGGTCCAGGCGGCCCGTGGAACTCTTGGCGTTGGCAACACCCTGGAGCGCGTCGGGAAGCGCCAGCCGCTCCATCAAGGGCACAAGGTAGACGCAGCCCTTCTCCAGCACCGCGCCGTCGCGGAGGGAAAATCGGTGCATTTCGAAATCCGGGAGCCGGTCCTCGACGGTGCGGCCACGCCCGGCGAGGAACGAGGCCCGCACGCGGACCGCAAAGTCGCCAAGCCGGAGGTCGAGAGAAGCCGGCTGGACCTGGGCCCCATCCACCGGCTGCTCGGCGGAGATGGCGCCGCCCGCCATCAGCGCGCGGAGCCGTTGGCTCGGCAGGACACCCACAGTCGTCTCCCCTCGATCACAGGCGCGCACCACAAATTGCTCAGGGCGTCGAGTCAAGTGGCCTATCGTGCTTGGCCAGAGAGGTGTTGCCGTGCGGAGGTGCGCTTTGGCTAACTCCGCCGGATGAGACCGGAAGGAAGCGCAGACGGTAAGGAAGTTGGATCGGGCCAGCATGGGCCTTCGCCTCCCGCAATCCGCCCTGTCGACGCGGCCCGGCCACCAAGGCCCTTGCAGCTTGCTGCTTCGGCGGCGTGGCTGGGATCAACGCGGCGCTATCCTCTACTGCCTGCCTGGCCCCGGACAGGGGCTACTCTGAAAATGACCTGCACAGGCCACCAAGTCCCAGTGAGCAGTCCTCTCATGCCTGAACCTACGCCCGACGAGTTGCCGGACAGGTCTTCTGTCGAATTGGCAACCGGCACAGGAGGCCGGTTCAAGCAGCCCGCTTTCTTAAACCTTCTCGTAAACCCCGGGTCCTCCGCCCAATGACACCACGCCAGCGGCTTTCGAGTGAAGCTCACATCCGACGGGATCGAATCTGGTGACAACGGCTATGACCCGAGGACCATGCCTCACATCCGCGTCGTCTCTTTTCACCTAAGTGGCTTGGGGGAGGAATTTTGGTCGGGCTAGCAGGACTTGAACCTGCGACCTCCCGCCCCCCAGACGGACGCGCTACCAGACTGCGCTATAGCCCGACACGAGGGCCTTCTGACTGATTCACGGAGCGGGGGCAAGCCCGAAACCGCTATCAGGAGGGCTCTTCCGCTGCGGCATCCCGCATCTCTTTAAGCCGACGGACCAAGGGCGCGATCTGGCCGGCCCGCGCCCTCAACCGCTGGCGGTCCGCCTGGGCCAAGGCGCTGCAAAGGCGCGCCAACCCGTCGGACCGGACCGGCGTCTCCCGCATGGCTTCAGCCGCGGGCGCGATCCGCGCGACCGTTGCCGCGACGAACCCCACCAGCAGCGAAGGCGGCGCAGGCTCGGTCGGCTGCTCCGGCTCATCGACAGCCTCCGACTCGGCCGGTTCGGCGCCGACTCCGGACCACGGCCCGACGATCACCCGCTCCGGTCCTTCCTCTTCCGCGAGGTCGTCGATCTCCACCCCTTCCCAGGGCAGGGCGGACAGCGTCGCCACATGTCGGACGCCCCGCTCCTTGAGGAGGTTGAGGACGCCCTTGATCGTCATGCCCTTCTCATGGAGCAGGACCTTGATCCCGCCCAGAAGGGCGATGTCGTCCGGACGGTAATAGCGACGCCCGCCCGCGCGCTTGACCGGCTTGATCTGGGGGAACTTCGATTCCCAGAACCGCAGGACATGGGCCGGCGTGTCGAGCTGCGCCGACACTTCGCTGATGGTGCGGAACGCGTCGGGCGACTTGCCCATCGGCCTAGCTCCGGTTGCCATGGGCGATCCTGTCCTTCATCAGATGGGACGACCGAAACGTCAGGACGCGCCGGGGATGGATCGGCACCTCCTGCCCGGTCTTGGGGTTCCGGCCCACGCGGGCCGCCTTGTCGCGCACCGAGAAGGTCCCGAACGACGAAATTTTGACCGTTTCACCCTTCACGAGCGCGTCGGAGATGTGACGAAGCACGGCTTCTACCAAGGCGGCGCTGTCGTTGCGGGACAGCCCGACCTCCTGATGTACGGCGTCGGCCAAGTCCATACGTGTCAAGGTCTTGTCCGACATAGCTCTTGCACCCCCGCCCTGCTGTTCGAAGCAGGTTAGGGCAGGGGCCGCACGGGGTCAATCGCGCCGCCGTGAGGTTACCAACGCAAGACGACGGATCCCCAGGCCAGACCCCCGCCGATCGCCTCCATCACGAGGAGGTCGCCGGTCTTGATCTGCCCTCGCTCCACCCCGACAGACAAGGCCAGCGGAATAGAAGCCGCGGAGGTGTTGCCGTGGTCCTGCACCGTGACGACCACGCGATCCATCGGAACGCCCATCTTCTGGGCAGTGGACTTGATGATGCGGAGGTTTGCTTGATGGGGGACGATCCAGTCCACCTCGGCCGAGGACAGCCCCGCACGTTCCAGCGCCGCCTCGGCCGTCTCGGCGAGCTTCACGACAGCATGGCGGAAGACTTCCTTGCCCTCCATCCGCAGCACGCCATGCACGCCGGTCGAGATTCCGCCATCGACATAGAGGAGATCCTTGAAGGAGCCGTCGGAATGCAGGTCCGTCGCCAGCACGCCGCGGTCCTGCGAGGTCCCGTCCGTCTCCAGGGCCTCCAGCAGCACCGCGCCCGCGCCATCGCCGAAGAGGACGCAGGTCGTCCGGTCCTCCCAGTCGAGGATCTTGGAAAAGGTCTCGGCGCCGATGACCAGCACTCGCTTGGCCTGTCCTGCCACCATCAGCGCGTTCGCCGTGGTCAGCGCATAGACGAAGCCCGCGCAGACCGCCTGCACGTCGAAGGCAAAGCCGCCCGTCATGCCGATGGACTTCTGAACCATGGTCGCGGCGGAGGGAAAGGTCAGGTCGGGCGTGGAGGTCGCGACGATTATGGCATCCACCTCGGACGCCTCGCGCCCCGCCATGGCGAGTGCCGCCCGAGCCGCCCGTGCGCCCATGTCCGACGTCGTCTGGCCCGGTGCCGCGAAGTGCCGCCGCTCGATGCCTGTCCGCTCGCGAATCCACTCGTCCGAAGTTTCAAGCTTCGTCTCAAACTCGGAATTCGGGACCACCCGATCGGGCAGGTAATGCCCGACGCCCGTCACGGTCGCCCTGATCGTCATCTGCCCTACCGCTCCTCTGGCGCCGTCCCGACCCGGTTCGCCCCATTGGCGGGGGTTGGTTCCCCGTCCGTTATGCTATCCTGAGCCAGCGCGACCGACGACGCAACCCGCGCCGCGAGCCGTGCCGCGAAGCCCGCCTTGCCCAGTCTGTGCGCAAGGCTCAGCGCCGCGGCGACGCCTGTCGCGTCCGCCGAGCCATGACTCTTGATGACTGTGCCACCCAAGCCCAGGAACACGCCCCCGTTCACGCGGCGCGGGTCGATCCGCGTCCGAAGCCGGTTGAACTGCGCCCGGGCCAGAAAGGCCGCGGCCATGCCCAGCGGCCCCGCCGTCAGATGCTCACGCAGCAGTTGCGAGATCAGGCGCGCCGTTCCCTCGCCGGTCTTGAGGGCCACGTTCCCGGTGAAGCCATCCGTGACGATCACGTCGACGCGGTCTGACGGAATGTCGCCGCCTTCCACGAAGCCCGCAAAGTCGAAGCTCCCACGCGGTGCGGCGACCTCGATCAGCTCGTGGGCGTCCTTCAACTCCTGCCGACCCTTGTGCTCCTCGGTCCCGACATTGAGAAGGCCGACCCGCGGGCGCTGGATGCCCAAGCCCTGCCGGGCATAGGACGCGCCCATCAGGGAATAGGCCAAAAGATCCTCGGCATCGGCGCGGATATCGGCGCCGACATCAAGCATCACATTGAAGCCGGTCGGGTTGAGCGATGGCCAGAGGCAGGCGATCGCAGGTCGGTTCACGCCCGGCAGCTTCCGCAGCCGTAGCATGGAGACAGCCATCAGCGCGCCCGTGTTCCCGCAGGACACGATGGCCTGCGCCTCGCCGTCGCGAACGGCATCGACGGCCGACCACATGGAGGTGTCCTTGCCCCGCCGCATGACCTGGCTGGGCTTGTCCGTCATTACGACGACTTCGGGCGCATGAACGACCGTCACGCGATCGAGCTTGCGCACGAGAGGCGCCAGCACATCCTCGGGTCCGTGGAGGAGAACGCGGGCCTCGGGCTCATCCAGGAGGAACTTGCCAAGGCCGGCAACGACAGCCTGCGGCCCCTTGTCGCCCCCCATCGCGTCTAGCGATAGGACCACGGCCTCGTTCCGGGGCGGCTCAGTGCCGCCATTGGGTCGGGCCATGGTCATCGCGGGGGCGGAGGACGGGGACTCAGGCCGCGTCTTCGTCCAGGTCGTTGGCCTGGGCCAGCGCCACGACTTCCTTAGAATCGTAGTGGCCGCAGGACGGGCAGACGTGGTGCGGGCGCTTCAGCTCACCGCAGTTGTTGCACTCGTTGGGGTTCGCGGCGACGAGGAAATCGTGGGCGCGACGCTGGTTGCGGCGGGCTTTGGAGACTTTGTTCTGCGGGACGGCCATGTCACAACCTCGATGTATGGCGGGGCACATGGCCCTTGAATTACGGTTTAGCGAAAGCTCGCAAGTCCGGGGGCGGCAATACGGCCTCCCCGCCGGTTTGTCGAGCCTCGGCGGAAGGCCGCGAACATAGTGGATTCCCCGCCAGCCGCAAGGGCAGGTTGTGGCGATACCGTGCGGGTAAAGCCACTTCCCGACCCAGCTAAAAAGTTCACGCGAGGTCTCCGGCATCAAGGCGCGTCCATTGAGGTACGCCTTTGAAGGAAATGGACAGGTTCAGGCGCGGTGAAGCGGGCAATGCAGTCCGAACGTGGCTCTCCGCAACACCATCAGACTGGATTCGCTCGGCACGGCGAGCCATGGGCCGGGGGGCCTTTCGAGAGTTCCCCACGCGGCAGCACGGCAGCGCAGCGCCTCTGGGGGCCTTGCGCTCTTCACCGGCAATGGCAACGCCCACCGCGAAGCGGAACCCTACTCCTTGGGCTTGAGAGCGTCCTTCAGCGCCGCAAACGGCCTGGTGCGCTCCTCCGTCAGGGGGGCGGTGCCAGGCTCGGTCACGACCATTTCGCCCAACTCTACCCCAGGCGCGCGGGGGTAGGGTGGAAGGGCCAGGGCCAGGGCCTCCGACAGCACCTCCACGAGGTCGAGGGATTGCGGCAGTTCCTCCACCGTGTCGTCCTCCGGCATCTCCACCTCGACGGCTTCCGGCGGCGTCACGTCAGACAGGTAGCGGCGTACGACCTCCTCCTCGATCCGGGTGGTGACAGGTTCCAGGGTCACGACGCAGTCCTGCACCACCGTGGCGCCCAGTTGCGCCTCCAGCCGCCAGTCCTGCCGCCCCTCCGGGGACAGGCGTCCCTCGAAGCGCAGCTTGCGGATGCCGGGAATGCCGAGATGCTCCGCGATGGCCGCCCGGTCTCCGGCCTCGGGGGCGAGGGCGAAGCTGATGGCCTGGCGCTGCCCCGGATCGGACAGGCGGATGACGTGACGGGGAAGTCGTGGGGTGTCGCCCATGGGCGCATCCTTTCTTGAAGGGGCTCGCTCCATGCCCTAAGCCGCGATATGAGGCAGGGAATGCCAAGACAAGGGGGCACTACGATGAAGGGGACGGGTCTGGCCGGCGCCGTAGCAGTGGCGCTTCTTCTCCAGGCTTGCGCGCCTCTGACGCGGCATCATGGATATGTGCCGCCCGAATCGGCCTTGTCGCAGCTCCAGGTCGGCGTCGACACTCCCGACACCGTGATCGCCACCCTGGGCCGGCCGACGACGACGGGTGTTCTGGGCAACCGGGGCCTCTACTACGTCGAAAGCCGCTTCCGGCAGGTGGCTTTCCTCGCGCCCGAGGAGGTGGAGCGCGAGGTCCTCGTGATCTCCTTCGGGGCCAACGGCACCCTCGGCAACATCGAGCGGTTCGGCCTGGAGAACGGACGGGTCGTCCAGCTCAACCCCGCACGCACGGCCGAAATTTTCGCGGATAGGACCTTGGTCAGCCAGCTTCTCGGCAATATCGGCCGGTTCGACGCGGGCCAACTCATCGGCGGCGAGGAGTAGGAGCCCCGCGCGGGCCAACCCGCGCGAGGCTTGGCGTCCCGGCTGGGCCTTAGCCGCCCCGCTGCGCCTCGGACTCCTGATCGAAGTCCAGCGCCGCGCCGTTGATGCAGTAGCGCAGCCCCGTGGGGTTGGGCCCATCCGGGAAGACGTGGCCCAGATGCGACTCGCACTTCGCGCAGTGCACCTCGGTCCGCGTCATCCCATGCGAGCGGTCCACCGTTTCCTCGACCGAATGGCTTTCCACGCCATCGATCGGCTGCCAGAAGGACGGCCAGCCCGACCCGCTTTCAAATTTCGTGGAAGCGTCGAACAGCGGCTCCCCGCAGGCGACGCAACGGAACACGCCGGGCGCCTTGGGGAAGTTGTCGTTCGTGAAGGGCCGTTCGGTCCCGTGCTGGCGGGTCACGCGGTAGGCTTCGGGCGACAGCTCCTGACGCCATTCCTCATCGGTCTTGTTGATTTTTTCCATCGGGGTTCTTGGTCCTCTCTCGGTCGGATATGGATCTAGTCATCGGGTGGCGCGGGGCCAAGTCCGGCGGAGTGGATCTCTGATGAGCCATTCCGTTCAGCGAGGAGAGACGTCGCAGCCCCTCCACCGGCTGCGACTCACCCTGGACCCCACCCCCCGAACGCCGCCCTGGCGTCCCTGGACCTTTGCCGCCCCGGAAACTGCGCTCGACCGCCAGATCCGCATCGAGGGGCCGGATGACGGGCTGGCCGGCACTTTCCGCCTCCGCTGCTTGCCGGATGCCCGGGCCCTGTCCGCTTCGCCTGTCGGTCAGCTCTGGGGTCTCGCCCCGATCGCCGCCCGGCCGGGCCCGGTCGTCGAGTTCAACGATCGTCGCATGCGGCCCGATGCCAAGATGGCCGATGGCCTGGGCGCAGCCTGGGCCGCCGTCATGGCCGTGGCTTAGCGCCAGCGCGCAGGCGCGATCCTGGGCCTTTGCGTCGTCCCTACCGCCGACCCGGCGCTCCGTGCCCAAGCGCTCGCCCTTCTGCAGGCGAATCATATCGCGCCGCCCGAATGGCTGCCCGCGCCACGAACGGCCGCCGCGGTCCGGCTGTCCTCGCCGGGCCAAAGACCCGACCGCGTCACCGCCGTCCGTGGGCTCCCTCCGCTGCTCCGGTCTTGGCTGGGCCTGGGCGCCTGGGTCGCGGGTCACGCCATCCCGGACCCGGCGAGCGGCACGCTGGAGATCCTGGCCATTCTCGACCCGTCGCACATCCGGCCCGCCCGGGCCCGCGTCCTTCACGCGCAGTCGCCGCTTGCTTGACCCCGCCCGCCCGGGCCCATAGGTCGCGGCCATGGCGCGCGCACCCCTTCTTCAGCTATCCGACATCTCCCTCACCTTTGGCGGCGATCCCGTCTTCGACGGCCTGAGCCTCGCGGTACAGGAGGGCGACCGTATCGCCCTCGTGGGCCGCAACGGGTCGGGCAAGTCCACCCTGATGAAGGTGATGGCCGGGATCGTGGAGCCCGACCGCGGCCTCCGCGCGACCGCGCCCGGCACCCGCGTGGGCTACATGGAGCAGGACCCGGACCTCACGGGCTTCGCGACCTTGGGCGACTACGCCAGCGCGAGCCTCCCTCCGGGGGAGGACTACCGCGTCGTCATGGCGGCCGAAGGGCTGGGCTTCGATCCCGCCCGCGACACCTCCACCGCCTCGGGGGGCGAACGCCGCCGCGCCGCTCTCGCCCGCCTGATGGCCGAGGGGCCGGAACTCATGCTCCTCGACGAGCCCACGAACCACCTCGACATCGCCGCCATTTCTTGGCTGGAGGAGCAGCTGCGCCAGACCTCCAGCGGCTTCGTCCTGATCTCCCACGACCGCGCCGTGCTGCGGAACCTCACGCGCGGGACGCTCTGGATCGACCGGGGCGAGGTGCGCCGCCACGACCGCGGCTTCCAGGACTATGAGGCCTGGCGCGACCGCGTCTGGGAAGATGAGGACACCGCCCGCCACAAGCTCGACCAGAAGATCAAGGTCGAGGCGAAATGGGCCGTCGAGGGCATCTCGGCCCGCCGCAAACGCAACATGGGCCGCGTCCGCGCTCTCGAAGGGCTACGTCAGGAACGCCGCGACCAGATCCGCCGCCAGGGCACCGCCGCCCTCGCGATGGACAGCGGCCCCGTCTCGGGCAAGCGTGTCATCGCCGCCAAGGGCCTGACCAAGCGCTGGGGCGATCGCACGATCGTCAAGGGCCTCGACCTGACCGTGCAGCGGGGCGATCGGCTCGCGCTTGTTGGGCCGAACGGGGCGGGCAAGACGACGCTGGTGAACCTCCTCCTGGGCCGCGTCGCACCCGACGAGGGGACGCTGACGCACGGCACGAACCTTGAGGTCGCGGTGCTCGACCAGACCCGCGCCGCGCTCGACCCGGAGGCGACGCTCTGGGACAGCCTCACCTCCGACCCCGACCTCAAGGGCGGCCGCGCCGACCAGGTGATGGTGCGCGGCATGCCCAAGCACGTCGTGGCCTACCTCAAGGACTTCCTCTTTGCCGAAGCTCAGGCCCGCGCGCCGGTGAAGTCACTCTCCGGCGGGGAAAAGGCACGGCTTCTGCTCGCAAGGATCATGGCCAAGCCGTCGAACCTCCTCGTCCTGGACGAGCCCACCAACGACCTCGACATCGAGACGCTGGACCTCCTCCAGGAGGTGCTGAACGACTACGACGGCACCGTCATCCTGGTGAGCCACGACCGCGACTTCCTCGACCGGGTGGCGACGCTGACCATCGCGATGGAGGGCGACGGCCGCGCCACGGCCTATGCCGGCGGCTGGACCGACATGATGGCGCAGCGCGACAACCGGCCCCTCGGCGCCGAGCCGCAGGCCCCCCGGGTCGAGGGTGCGCGTCCCACGCCCGCTGAACGCCCCGCGACCCCCAAGGCCGAGCCCGCCCGCAGGCCCACCCTCAGCTTCACCGAGAAGCACCGCCTCGACACCCTCCCGGGTGAGATCGACCGTCTGACGGCCGAAATCGGAAAGCTCGGCCAGCTTCTCGAAGATCCCGAGCTTTTCACCCGGGAGCCCGTCAAGTTCCGCAAGGCGTCCGAGATGCTGGCCCAGCGCGAGGCCGCGCTCGCCGCCGCCGAGGAGGAGTGGCTGGACCTCGCGGA